>NZ_JBRRET010000008.1:0-129257 GCF_056760435.1 Stenotrophomonas sp. STEN008
GGGGGGGGGGGGGGGGGGGGGGGGGGCGGGGGGGGCCCCCCCCCCCCCCCCCCCCCCCCGCCGGCGGGGCGCCCCCCCCCCCCCCCCCCCCCCCCCCCCCCCCCCCCGCCTCCCCACGGAACATCCCGGAGCCGCTTTGGCTTTGGCTCGCCGGGCACGGCCCGGCGCTACCCGTAACGGAAAGGCCGCCTCGCGGCGGCCTTTTCATTACTTCAGCTTGATCTCGCGCAGGCGTTCCTCGAGGAAGCCGTGGGCGGTGATCGGCTCCGGATACCGGCTCGGGTTCTCCGGGGTGATGCAGGACGGCAGCACGTCGATCAGGAAGTCCGGGTTCGGGTGCAGGAAGAACGGCACCGAGTAGCGCGGCTGGCGGGCCAGCTCGCCCGGGGGATTGACCACGCGATGGATGGTGGAGGGATACACGTGATTGGTCAGGCGCTGCAGCATGTCGCCGATGTTGACCACGATGGTGTCCGCATCCGACGTGAACGGCACCCACTTGCCATCGTGCGACTGCACCTCCAGGCCCGCCGCACTGGCACCAACCAGCAGGGTGATGAAGTTGATGTCGCCATGCGCACCGGCACGCACGTTGGGAATGTCGTCGGTGGTGATCGGCGGGTAATGGATCGGGCGCAGGATCGAGTTGCCGAAATTGGTCTTGTCGGCGAAGAAATCCTCCGGCAGGCCGATGTGCAGCGCCAGCGCCGACAGCACGCGCGACCCGAGGTTGTCCAGCGCCTGGTACAGGCCGTAGCCCCGCTCACGGAAGCCCTCGACCTCGGTCGGCCACAGGTTCGGCGGCATCACGTCGCGGTACCTGGAGTCGTCGCCGATCTCCCGGCCGATGTGCCAGAACTCCTTCAGATCGAAGTGCTTGGACCCCTTCGCGGTTTCCACGCCGAACGGGGTATAGCCACGTGCACCGCCCCCGCCGGCCACGTGGTACTTCCGCTTGATCTCCTCCGGCAGGGCGAAGAAGGCCTTGAAGACATCGTAGGCCGCGTCGATGTCGGCCTGCGGAATGCCGTGGTTGCGGATGCCCGCGAATCCCCATTGGCGATAGGCCGCCCCCAGCTCGGCCACGAAGGCCTCGCGGTCGCTGTCAAAACGGGTGATGTCGAGGGTAGGGATCTGGCTCACAGCGGTTCCTGGCTTGTCATTGGGTCTGGAGGGCCGCCGCATTCAGGGCCCACCTGAACATTGTGACAGATCGCCCGCAGGTCGACACCGATACGTTGAAACAAACCGATACAATGCGCGACCCGCGCGCGGATCCGCCAGCCGCGGCGGCGCCGCCCCCTTGTCCCGCTCCTGCTGAACACGTACCGACGATGCCCTCCGCTCCACCCGCCGCCGATCCAGCTTCCCGACCCGGTTGTACCCAGCACTGGCGCCGGCTGGCCTGGTGGTCCTTGTTCGTGGCGGCAAACGCCGTACTGGCAGCCGTCATCACCCTGGGCAACGTGCCGCTGCGGGACAACCCCGGCGGCCCCGTCGGCCTGGCGTATCTGGCCGTTGCCCTGCCCGGCCACCTGCTGGCGTTCGGCGCGCTGGCCGGCCTGCTGCCGCTGCTGCTCGGACTGTGGGCCCGCAGCGCGCGTCCTCTGAGCATCGGCGCGGTGGTGCTGCAGGGCCTGTGGCTGTGCCTGCTGCTGGTCGATGCCAAGGTGTTCGCGCTGTACCGCTTCCACCTCAATGCCATGGTGGCGAACATGGTGTTCGGCGGCGCGCTGCACGATCAGGTCGCACTGTCGTGGAAGACCTGGCTGCAGGCGATCGCCCTGGTATCGGCCATCTTCGCCGCCGAAGCCCTGCTGGCGTGGGCCTGCTGGAAGCTGCTGCCCGCCCTGCCCCGACGGCGCCACGTCCTGCAGGCATGGACACTGGTCATCCTGCTGATGGCAGGTGGCCAGGTGGCGACCGCCTATTACGATGCACGCGGCGAGCGTGACGTGATCAGCCAGTGGAACTACCTGCCCTGGGCGCAGCCGATCACCGCCAAGAGCTTCATGCGTCGCCTGGGCGTGGTCAGCCAGCAGCAGGCGGGCCTGCCCGACCCCCGCCATGCCCAGCTGCACTACCCGCTGCATCCGCTGCGCTGCCAGAGCCACCGGCGGCCGAACGTGCTGATGGTGGTACTCGAATCACTCCGCCACGACGTGCTGACGCCACAGATCATGCCGAACACCACGGCATTGGCGCAGTCCTCCCGCGTCTACGAGCATCACTTCAGCACCGGCAACGCCACCCGCTACGGCCTGTTCGGCCTGCTCTACGGCCTTCCCGGTGGCTACTGGGCAAGCATGCTTGACGAGCAGCGTGGCTCGCAGCTGTTCCAGGTCCTGGGACAGCAGGGCTATGACCTGCACCTGTACGGCAGCGCGCCGATGTACAGCCCTGAATTCGACCGCACCGTGTTCGCCGATGTCCGTGACCAGCTGCACCAGGGGCCGTCGGCACTGAAGCCCGATGGCCGCGACCGTGCCATCGTCGCGTCGCTGCAGCAGGACATCCGTAACAGCCAGGCCGCGCAGCGCCCGTGGTTCGGTTTCGTGTTCCTCGACTCCACCCACGCGCCCTACCACCTGCCGGCCGACTATCCGCCCCTGGCCACGCCGATGGCCGCGGACATCGACTTCCTCAAGTTCGGGCCGGACCACGATCCGACGCCGGAACTGAACCGCTATCACACCTCCGTCCACTACGCCGACAGCCTGGTCGGATCGCTGCTCGATACCCTGCGTGCGCAGGGCCTGGAGCAGGACACCATCGTGCTGGTCACTGGCGATCACGCAGAGGAGTTCAACGACCTCGCGCTGAACTACTGGGGCCACAACGGCAACTTCTCCGACTACCAGTTGCAGGTGCCGTTCGTGCTGCACTGGCCGGGCGAGGCCAGCGGCCGTGATGCGCGCACCAGCTCGCATGAGGACTGGGTGCCCACGCTGATGCGGCACGCCCTGGGCTGCGAGAACCCGCTGGCCGACTACAGCACCGGCCAGGATCTGCTGGCGGCCCCGGAAGGGCTCCGTGCCCTGGTGGTGGAGAGCTGGTCGCAGCGCGCCGTCCGCCACGGCGATGCCCTCTATGTGTTCGACAAGTTCGGCAATGCCACCGCGCTGGATCGGCACTATCGCCCACTGCCACAACAGGCGCCGGACGCAGCCGCGATCCGTTCCGCCTGGGAAGCGCTGACGCGCTTCCGCAATCGTTGATATCAAGGATCGAGTCCGCATGAAACGTTCGCTGCGCATCCTGCACACCGAAGCCGCCAAGGGAATGGGCGGGCAGGAGATCTACATCTTCCGCCACATGCAGGCCATGCGCGCGCGCGGCCACGACGTCTCGCTGCTGTGCCAGCCCGAGGCACGGCTGGCGCAGCTGGCGCGCGATGACGGCTTCACCGTGCATACGCTGCGCATGGGAGGGCTGGCGCGCCTGCTGCGCGGCATCTGGTCGGTTTCGCGCCTGGTGCGCCGCGAACGCTATGACGTGGTGAACACCACCAGCCGTCGCGACGCCTTGATTGCCGCCGCCGGCGCCCGCCTCGGCGGTGCGCCGCTGGTGGTGCGCTCGCGCCACCTGATGAGTCCGGTCAACTCGCTGCTGACCTATACCGGCCTGCCGCACCGGGTGCTGACCGTCAGCAGCTTCGTCAAGCAGCTGCTGGCCGACCGTGGCATTCCCGCTGAGCGCATCGGCATCGTGCCGCCGATCGCGGTTCCACCGCGCTGGACCGATATCCGCAAGGAAGATCCGTGGCAGTGCCTGCAGGACGTGCGTGCCGAAGTCCGTGCCGAGCTCGGCTTCGGCGAACAGGACATCGTGGTCGGCTGCGTGGCGGTGCTGCGCGAGCCCAAGGGCCATGCCGATCTGCTGCAGGCAATGGTGCCGCTGTGCAAGGCCAATCCGAACCTGCACCTGGTGGTGATCGGCGACGGGCAGCCAGTGATGGAGCGCCTGCAGGCGATGTGCGCCGAGCACGGCCTGCAGTCGCAGGTCCACCTGCTCGGCTACCGCGACGGCGCCTGCCGGCTGATGGCCGGCTTCGATATCTTCGCCCTCGCCTCGCACAAGGAAGCCGCCGGCACCGTGTTTCTGGAAGCGGCGTACGTCGGCGTGCCGATCGTGGCGACGCGGGTTGGTGGCGTGCCGGAGATGGTCGTGGACGGCAGCAATGCAATCCTCACCCGGCTGGGCGACAATGCTGCCCTGACGGGCGCTCTGCGCCTGCTGGTGGACGATCCGGAACGGCGCCGGCAGATGGGCCGTGCCGGCTGGGAATGGATGCGCGCTGCGCACCGCTTCACACCCACCGGCCACGGCGAGACCACCGAACACTACTACCGCCAGTGGCTGAAGGAGCTGGGACATGGCTGATGCCCGAACCGTACCGGTGCTGATGCACCATCACGTCAGTCCGTCGCCCGGCATGATCACGGTGTCGCCGGAGAATTTCGAAAGCCAGATTGCCTGGCTGGCCAACAGTGGCTGGACCTCACTGACACTGGAGCAGTACGCCGGGTTCCTGGCCGGCAGGCCGGTGCCGCGCCGGTCGATCGTCATCACCTTCGACGATGGCTACCTGGACAACTGGGTCTACGCGCATCCGATCCTGCAGAAGTACGGCATGCACGCGGTGGTGTTCGTGGTCACCGGATGGATGGGCGAAGGCCCGGTGCGGCCGCATGCAGGCCTGCCCGGCGCGGTACTGCCGGCAACGCCGGACCATCGCGGCTGCGAGGCCGCCATCTACGAGCAGGGGCGCAGCGACGATGTGATGATGCGCTGGAGCGAAGCGCGCGCGGCGATCGACGCGGGCACCTTCGAGGTGCATTGCCATACCCACACCCATACACGCTGGTTGCGCCGCGAAGACCTGGACCGCGCGCAGCGCCGGGCCGGCATCAGCAACGACCTGGCCTTCTCGCGCCAGGTCCTGCAGGACAAGCTGGGCGAAGTTTCGGACACATTGTGCTGGCCGTACGGTGACTTCGACGATGACCATGTCGAAGTCGCGCGCGAGCAGGGGTTCCGTTACCTGCATACCACCCACCCGTTCGGCCGCAACGTGATCGGCGGCGATCCCGAACGCATCTACCGCTTCGCGATCCGCAACCGGCCGGCCAGCTGGTTGCGCAAGCGCATCGCGCAGAGCTACAACCCGTTGATCGCGCCGCTGTTCAACGGCTTCAAGGCCCGCCAGAAGAAGATGGTGCCGGGCCCCTGAGTCCGCCTCGGCCCAGCAGCGGCCCCCTGAACAGAAAACGCCCCGGTCGTCCGGGGCGTTGTCCGTTGCGGAACCACCTGCGGGCTCAGGCCGCGGCGGCGGCCTTCACTGCGGCCGACAGGCGATCCAGCGTGTCCTGCATCAGTGTTGCGTCATCGGCCTCGACCGTCACCCGCACCACCGGCTCGGTGCCGGACGGGCGCAGGAATGCGCGCCCACGGCCGGCCACGGCCTGCTGCGCCTCCAGCAGTGCCGACTGCACGCTTTCGGCCTGCACGGTGGTCTTGGCCGAGACATTGCCCAAGCGCACGTTCACCGTCTTCTGCGGGACCTTCACCAGCGGCTGCAACGCCTGCCGCAGCGTCTGTCCGCTGCTGCGCAGCGCAAGCAGCACCTGCAGCGCACTGACGATGCCGTCACCGGTCGTGGCCCGGTCCAGGCACAGCAGATGGCCCGAGGCTTCGCCACCGAGCACGCCGTCACCTTCGATCAGCGCCTGGTGCACGTAGCGGTCGCCGACGTTGCTGCGCTGGAACGGGATCTGCAGGTCGGCCAGCGCCTTCTCCAGTCCATAGTTGCTCATCAGCGTGCCGACCACCGGCCCACGCAGGCGACCTTCCGCCTGCCAGGTGCGTGCCAGGATGTACAGCAGGTCATCGCCGTCGACCGGATTGCCCTGGTCGTCAGCCATCAGCACGCGATCACCGTCACCGTCGAAGGCGATGCCGAGATCGGCACGGGTCTCGCGGACCTTGGCGGCGAGGTTGTCGATATGGGTCGAACCGACGCCGGCATTGATGTTCACCCCGTTCGGCTCGGCACCGATGCCGATGACCTCGGCACCCAGCTCGCGGAACAGCAGCGGGGCGATCTGGTAGGTGGCACCATGCGCGCAGTCCAGCACCAGACGTACGCCACGCAGATCGAACGCACGCGGCACGCTGGCCTTGCAGAACTCGATGTAGCGGCCTACCGCCTCGCGCGCGCGCGACGCCTTGCCCAGCCGCTCCGATTCGGCCGTGGTGAACGGCACGTCCAGTGCGGCTTCCAGCGCCAGTTCGGTGGCGTCGTCCAGTTTCTCGCCCTGTGCGGAGAAGAACTTGATGCCGTTGTCGTAATGCGGATTGTGCGAAGCACTGATGACGATGCCTGCATCAACGCCCAAGGTGCGGGTCAGGAACGCCACCGCCGGGGTGGGCATCGGGCCGAGCAGCTGCACATCGGTGCCGGCGGCGACCAGGCCCGCCTCCAGCGCCGCCTCGAACATGTAGCCGGAAATGCGGGTGTCCTTGCCGATCACCACGATCGGGCGGCGCCCGTCATGGCCGTGCCGGGCCACCAGGACGCGGCCCAATGCATTGCCCAGGCGCAGCACGAAGTCGGCCGAGATCGCTCCCTCGCCGACACGTCCACGGATGCCATCAGTACCGAAGTACTTGCGGCCTCCCATCAAGCCACCTCCGGCGCCGGCTGGCGGCCCAGCATCGCCAGCAGGTCGGACAGGCGGTCACGCATTTCGCGGCGGTCGCAGATCTGGTCGATGGCACCATGCTCCAGCAGGAATTCCGAACGCTGGAAACCTTCCGGCAGTTTTTCGCGCACGGTCTGTTCGATCACGCGCGGGCCGGCGAATCCGATCAGCGCCTGCGGCTCGGCGATGTTGATGTCACCCAGCATCGCGAACGAGGCCGATACGCCACCGGTGGTGGGATGGGTCAGCACCGAGATGTACGGCAGGCCGGCTTCACGCAGCTTGCCCAGCGCAGCCGAGGTCTTGGCCATCTGCATCAGCGAGAACAGGCCTTCCTGCATGCGCGCGCCGCCACTGGCGGAGAAGCAGACGTAAGGCGCACCGATCTCCACGGCAGCCTCGGCCGCCAGCGAGAAGCGCTCGCCGACCACCGAACCCATCGAACCGCCCATGAAGGCGAAATCGAACGAGGACGCGACCAGCGGACGGCCCTTGAGCAGGCCGCGCATGGCGATCAGCGCGTCGTACTCGCCGGTGTTCTTCTGCGCGATCTTGATGCGCTCGCTGTACTTCTTCTGGTCCTTGAACTTCAGCAGGTCGGTCGGCCCCAGGCGCGCGCCGATCTCGGTGGTGCTGTCCGCATCGAACAGCGCAGCCAGGCGCGCGCGTGCGCGGATCGCCATGTGGTGGCCGCACTTCGGGCAGACCTCCAGGTTCTCTTCCAGTTCCGGCCGGTACAGCGCGCTGCCGCAGTTGCTGCACTTTTCCCACAGGCCCTCGGGGACGCTGCGCTTCTTGCTGGGGGTGTTGTCGGTGCGGATGCCGGACGGCATCAACTTGCTGAGCCAACTCATGCGGGAGGACACTTCCGTTCAGGGCGGCCCGGGGGCCGCAAAGGCGGACAGTCTAGCTCCGCTTTCCCCGCCCGTGCACCCCTTGCCGGCCTGTGGGCGGCGGCGGAAAAACCATGCTGGGACGTACGTTTAGCGCAGGCAGCGCCGGGCCACGCCCGGCGGATACGCCGTAGCGCGCACCGTCGGGCATGGCCGGGCGCTGCCGTCAGGCGTCCAGGGCCTGGCGCAGGGGCGCCAGGAATGCGTGCGCCCGCTGGGCCGCCTCTTCGGCCGAGGTCGCTTCGGCCAGTGCCGCGACCAGGGCGCTGCCCACCACCACACCGTCCGCCTCGCGCGCCATGGCCGCCGCACTGGCGGCATCGCGGATGCCGAAGCCGGCCACCACCGGGACCGTGGCCCGTTCACGCAGCGCCTGCAGGCGTACGCTGGCGGCCTCGCTGTCGAGGCGGTCGGACGCACCGGTGACACCGGCAAAACTGACGTAGTACAGGTAGCCCCGCGCCAGCGCGAGCAGCTTGTCCGCGCGTGCCGGGCTGGTGGTCGGGGAGGCAAGCAGGACCAGGGCCAGGCCTTCCGCATCAAAGGCCTGCTGGGCCTCGCCGGCTTCCTCCGGCGGCAGGTCGACCAGCAGCACGCCATCCACGCCGGCGCTCACCGCGGCCTTGGCGAATGCCGCGTAGCCATGGATCTCCACAGGATTGAGATAGCCCATCAGCACCACCGGCGTCTGCGCATCGCGCTGGCGGAACTGCGCTACCGCCTGCAGGACGTAACGGCTGCCTGCACCGCGCGCCAGCGCACGTTCGGAACTGCGCTGGATGGTCGGGCCGTCGGCCATCGGATCGGAGAACGGCACCCCCAGTTCGATCACGTCGGCGCCCGCCTCAACCAGTGCATGCATGACCGGCACGGTTGCTTCCAGCAGAGGATCGCCAGCGGTGACGAAGGGAATCAGTGCCTTGCGCTGCTGTTCGCGCAGGCGCTGGAAACAGGCGTCGAGTCGGGATACGGGCATGTCAGATACATCCTTCGATCAGGTCAACGGCGCCGCTGGCGCCCCAATGCATTCTGGATACGGTGCCATCCACGATCTCCACGCGGATCGCCAGATCGGAACCGGGGTCCTGCCAGAGCAGGGATTCTCCGGCGTCGGCATCAATGCCCAGCGCAGCTGCGATGACGCCCTGCGGCATCTGCTGCAGCACCTGCGCACGCGGCATGTCCAGGCGCAGTCCGAACGGCCCGGGCTGGGTCACCACCAGTCCCGAATCGTCGATCGGAGCCAGGTCGAAACGCACCACGTTGCCGTCCTGCACCAGCATCGCCACGCCCTCGGGCAGCGTGCCGCGCTCGTAATAGTCGCAGCGCCCGGCCGTCGCCTCGGCGAGGCCAGCCGAGTGCCACTGCGCCTCGGCCTGCAGTTCGCTGAAAGGCTGGCCGATCAGCACCTCGCCGGCATGGTCCAGCGCGACCGAAGCCACCGTCGGCGCGGCCCCGTCATCCGTGACCTCCCCTGCTGCAGGCAACGGTGCATCCTCGATCGGGTGATGGGCGGCATCGTCGTCGTTGCTGGCCACCTGGCGGGCCGGGGCGATGGCCGCCGGAGACGTCGCCGCGGGCGCCAGCACCGGCGGATCGGGCGGCGTGCAGCCGCCCAGCCCCACCGCCAGTACCAGCGCGCCGCCATGGCGCAGCATGGGCCTCACAGCACCAGCCCTTCGCGTGCGGCGATGGTATGCACGTCCTTGTCGCCACGCCCGGACAGATTGCACAGCACGATCTGGTCGCGCGGACGCTCGCGCGCCAGCTTGATCGCCTGCGCCAGCGCGTGGCTGGACTCCAGCGCCGGCAGGATGCCCTCGGTGTGTGCCAGCAGATGGAACGCCTGCAGCGCTTCTTCGTCGGTGATGCCGAGATAGCGCGCGCGCCCGCTGTCGGCCAGGAACGCGTGCTCCGGGCCGACCCCCGGATAATCCAGGCCGGCCGACACCGAGTGGGTCTCGATGATCTGGCCGTCGTCGTCGCACAGCACGTAGGTGCGGTTGCCATGCAGCACGCCTGGACGCCCTGCCGCGATCGAGGCGGCATGGCGGCCTGTGTTGATACCGTCACCGGCCGCTTCGGCGCCGACGATCTCGACCTGGCGGTCGTTGAGGAAGGCATGGAACAGGCCGATCGCGTTGCTGCCACCGCCCACGCACGCCGTGATCGCATCCGGCAGCCGGCCATACTCAGCCAGCATCTGTTCGCGCGCTTCGCGGCCGACGATGGCATTGAAATCGCGCACCATGCGCGGATACGGGTCCGGGCCGGCCACGGTACCGATGATGTAGAAGGTGTCCTGCACGTTGGTCACCCAGTCGCGCATCGCTTCATTGAGCGCATCCTTCAGGGTCGCCGAACCGGAGGTGACCGGCACCACCGTCGCGCCGAGCAGCTTCATCCGGTAGACGTTGATCTTCTGCCGCTCGATGTCGGTGGCGCCCATGTACACCACGCACTCCAGGCCCAGGCGTGCGGCAACGGTGGCGCTGGCGACGCCATGCTGGCCGGCGCCGGTCTCGGCGATGATGCGCGTCTTGCCCATCCGCGCCGCCAGCAGCGCCTGGCCGATGGTGTTGTTGATCTTGTGCGCACCGGTGTGGTTCAGGTCCTCGCGCTTGAGCAGGATCTGTGCGCCGCCGACGTGGTCGCTCAGGCGCTGGGCGTGATAGATCGGGCTCGGCCGGCCCACGTAATGAGCCAGATCGCGGTCGTAGGCCGCCTGGAACGCGGGGTCTTGGCGGGCCTGGTCATAGGCCAGGGCCAGCTCCTGCAGCGGACCGACCAGGGTTTCTGCGACAAAGCTGCCGCCATAGCGGCCGAAGTGGCCCTGGGCATCCGGGAAGGCGTGGTAGTCGGCAATGGGGGAGGCAGACATGGCAGGGACCGGTGATTCAGACAGGTGGATACTCTAGCGCACGGGTCATGACCGGAAAATGGATATTATCTGGCACATATCGTCAGGAAATCTCACATGAGCCGATCCCTGCTGCCGCCACTCAATGCCCTGCGCGCGTTCGAGGCCACCGCCCGTCTGGGCGGTGTTGGCCGCGCCGCGCAGGACCTGCATGTCACCCACGGTGCAGTCAGCCGGCAGCTGAAGCTGCTGGAGGATCATCTGGGCCTGGCCCTGTTCCAGCGCGCCGGGCGTGGCCTGCGCCTGACCGCATCGGGAACACTGTTGCAGGCGGCCTGCAGCGAAGCCTTCGCCGGCATCGAAGACTGCGTGCGCGAGCTGCGGCGGCCCGCGGCGTCGCCAGCGCTGGTACTGGGCTGCAGCGGCAGCGTGCTGGCGCGCTGGATGATTCCGCGCCTCCCCGCCCTGCAGGCCGCACTGCCCGGTGTGCGCCTGCAGTGGTCGGCACTGGACGGCAGCTTCACCGAGGCGCAGGCGGCACTGGATGCGGTCCTGCTGCTGGCGCAGGGGCCGTGGCCACGGGGCTGGCAGGTGCGCGAGCTGGCGCCCGAGCGGGTGGGCGTGGTGGTGGCACCGTCACATCCGGCGGCGCAGCGCCTGCGCCATGTGCCGCCCTCGGCACTGCTGCAGGAGACGCTGCTGCACACCAGCTCACGGCCACAGGCGTGGCCGACGTGGGCGCAGGCGCACGATCTCGACCCCGCCCGGCTGCGGCTGGGCACGGGTTTCGAACACCTTTACTACCTGCTGGAAGCGGCGGTGGCAGGGCTGGGTCCAGCGATCGCGCCGGAGCCGCTGGTCGCTGAGGATCTCGCGGCAGGCCGGCTGCTGGCCCCATGGGGTTTCGCCGCCACGGGCGGCTTCTGGGTCCTGGCGCGGCCGGAGGGCCAGGCCGACGCACGCGTCGACGCCCTGGCGGACTGGGTCGCGGCCCAGCTGAGGTAACGTGACGCCGCAGCCTCCCGGTCCTACTCCAGCACGGTGCAGTCGGCGCGGCGCACTTCCTCGACGAAGGTGCGCATCCTGTAGCCGTCCTTGATGCCCGGCTCCAGTTCAATGCCGCTGGAGACGTCGACGCCCCACGGCAGGGTCGCCAGCACCGCGTCGTACACATTGTCCGGGGTCAGACCGCCGGCCAGCAGGAATGGCCGATGCAACCCGGTCGGAATGCGGGTCCAGTCGAATGCAACACCGGTACCGCCACCGCCCCCCGGTGCATGGCTGTCGAACAGGAAGCCGGCCGCGCTCGGATAGCGCAGTTGCAGGGTACGCGCGTTGACTTCCTCACGTCCCCCCATCGCGACCGCCTTCAGGTAAGGCATGTTGAAGCTGCGGCAGAAGCTCTCGTCCTCCTCGCCATGGAACTGCAGCAGGGTGGGCCGCACGGTGCGCAGCACTTCGCGCACCTCTTCCTTGCTGTTGTTGCGGAACAGCGCCACCACGTCGACCATCGGCGCGATCGCCTGGCGCATCGCGCGCGCTTCGGCGGGCGCAACCCGGCGGCTGCTCTCGCGGGCGAAGATGAAACCCACCGCATCCACGCCGAGCTCGCCGGCCAGGCGCACGTCGCCGGCACGGGTCATTCCACAGAACTTGATGCGTGTACGGTAGTAGGAGCGGCTCATAGCGTGACCTCGGCGGGCAGATGCCAGTTGTCGGGGTACAGCGGTCCAAGAAACACCAGGCCCTGCGGCGGTGCAGTGGGACCGGCTACGGTGCGATCCCTTCCGGCCAGCAGCTCGGCGATCCACTCCACCGGTTTCTCGCCGCTGCCGACCAGGATCAGCGAACCGACGATATTGCGAACCATGTGATGAAGGAATGCATTGCCCTGTACCGCCACCTCGATCACCTCGCCGTGGCGGCTGACCTGCAGTGACTGCAGCTCGCGCCGCGCATGCAGGGCCTGGCACTGGACCGAGCGGAACGCGCTGAAGTCGTTCTCACCCAGCAGCGCCTGCCCGGCCGTGTGCATCAGCGTCGCGTCCAGTGCGCGACGCTCCCAGCTCAGCGTCTGCCGGTCCAGCGCCGGCCGTACTTCGCGATTGAGCAGCCGGTAACGGTAGCGGCGCGCCCGCGCTGAGAACCGCGCATGGAAATCCTCCGCCACCGGTACGCACCAGCGCACCGCGATCGAGCGCGGCAGGCGGGTGGTGGTACCCAGCATCCAGGCGCGCGGGTCGCGCACTATGTCGGTATCGAAATGCACGACCTGGCACTGGCCGTGCACGCCGGCGTCGGTTCGGCCAGCGCAGACCACCTGCAGCGGCGCGTCGGCCACCGAAGACAGGGCCTGCTCAAGACTGGCCTGGACGCTGGGACCGCCCTCTCCCAGGTTCTGCCAGCCTCTGAAATCGCTGCCGTCGTACTCGACGCCAAGCGCATAACGCATGTGCTACCTCGATGTTGCGGAGTGGACGACGCTCAGGCCGGATCGCGTTCCGACCAGACCGCCAGTTCATTGCCACCGGGTTCGACGAACTGGAAGCGGCTGCCGCCCGGGAAGGAGAACACCGGCCGCACCACCTCACCACCCGCCTGGCGCACGGCCATTTCGACCGGGGCCAGCTGATCGGCGTACAGCACCAGCAGCGGGGCGCCTTCGGTGGCGCGTTGCGGCTGGCCGCGGAAGAAGCCCCCCTGCAGGCGACCATCGTCGAAGGCGGTGTAGTCGCTGCCGTAATCGACGAACGACCAGCCGAACACCTTCTCGAAGAAGGCACGGCTGGCGGCCGGGTCGCGGGACGCGAACTCAACATAGTCGATGCGACGCTCGCGGGTCATGGCAGGGTCCTTGTCGAAGGTATCGGTCACGGCAGCCGGGCCAGCAGCTCGCGCGCCTGCGCCTGGCAGTCCGGGTCGCCCCCTTCGGCAACCTCCAGCAGCAGGGTACGCGCGGTCTGTGCGTCGCCCAGATCCAGGTAGGCGATCGCCAGTTCCAGGCGTTCCTGCCCGGCGCGGGGCGACCAGGTGTCGCCGGCATCCTCCACCGACGGGGCGTCGTTGTCCTGCAGATCGGCGGGCAGGTCGAACACGCCGCGGAACTGCGGCTGCTGCTCGGCATGCAGCGCGTAGTCCGGGACCGAAACCCCGGAATCGGCTTCCTGGGCCGTCGGCCGGCCAACACCCCTCTCGTCCACCGGTTCGTCCCAGCGCGGCAGGTCGGTCACGGGTTCCGGCAACGGTGCCTCGTCCTTGCCATCGCCCGACGGCTGCCCGTCCGTGCCGCCCGATCCGTCTTCGGATCGGGCGTCGGCGATCGTCGCCCAGGCCGGCATCGCCGGCTCCTGGCGCCCGCTGTCGGCATCGGCGGTAGACCACGCAGACTGCTCGGCCAGCGTATCGAGCGCCGCACCGGCCGGCACGGCCGCCGCCAGAGCTGCGGCATCGTCCTCCTCGCGCAGCGGCGGCAGCGGCGATGGCTTGCGACGGCGCAGCAACCATGCGGCGCCTGCCAGCACCAGCAGCACCGGCAGTCCCAGCCAGTACCACGGCGTTCCGGCGTCACGCGCGCCCGGCGCCTGTGCCAGCCGTTGCTGGGCCGCCGCCAGGTCGTTGTCCTTCATCGCGATCAGCGACTGCTGTTGTGCCTTCAGCGTCTCCAGTTCGGCCACACGCTGTTTCAGCTCGCCGATCTCGGCATCGCGGGTGGCAATGTCCTCGCGCGCCTGGCGAAGTTGTTCGTTGCCCAGCATGTCACCCTCGCTGCCGGCTCCGGTGCCGGTGGTTGTGCCCGCGTGCGCGGCGTCGGACGCCAGCGCCGGGGCGATCTCAAGTCGTGCCCCGGCCGCGGCGGCCGGAGAAGTGGCCCGCGCAGCGACCGCAGGTGCAGGAACGCCTGCCGGCTGCGGCACGGTACGCGCCTGCCGCCACTGCGCGGCGTGTTCGCGGACCAGGGCACCGGCTTCGGCCGCATCCACAGCCGCCAGCGCGTCACTGCCGGGCATGCGCAGTACCGCACCCTGTTTGAGCAGGTTGATGTTGCCCCGGATGAAGGCCTCGGGATTGGCACGCAGCAGCGCAATCATCGCCCGGTCGCGGCTGACCTGGTTGCCGCGGGCGACCGCGCTGGCGATCTGCGACAAGGTCTGCCCGCGCTGCACGGTAATGCTGCCATCGGCAGCCGGCGGCAACGACGGTGCAGCGGCAGCGCGCGGACGCACCGGTGCAGCCGCCGTGGTCGCACTGGCCGGCGTCCCGCCCTGTGCAGGCGCCGGTACCGCCGCCTCGGCGGGCGGATCGCGGGCGATGGTATTGGAGAGCGTGCCCGCCGGTGCGACGATTTCCGGTTCCGCCACGGCCAGCGCGCTGGAGGGCGCATCGATCAGGGCCGAATACTCGCGCACCAACCGTCCCTGCCCCCAGTCGGCCTCGACCAGGAAGCTCAGCGACGGCGTCTCCACCGGCATCTGCGAGGTGACCCGCACCACGGCCCGCCCCTGCGCATTGCGGGTCAGCTCGAACTGGAGCTCGCCCACCAGGCCGGTCGGCTGTTGCAGGCCGACACGTTCGAACGTGGCTGGCGATGCCAGCGCCACGCGCAGATTCTCCAGCTCCGAAGGATCGGCGGACACCACCGGAATCTCCGCCAGCAGCGGCTGACCGGGTCTGGACAGGACGCGGATGTCGCCCAGCCCCAGCGCGAACACCGGACTGCTGGCCAGAGCCAGCAGTGCGGCAGACAGATAGGTGAGCGGGCGCGATGCGCCCTTGGCCCGTTTATTCATGGGCGACACTATAAAGCGTGCGGACCGGGGTCCGCACGCACAGAGCAGCCCAGGGCGCCCGGGCTGTCGATCAACGCTGCTCGGCAGCGACCAGCTCTGCCAGCTGCACCGCGTTCAGGGCTGCGCCCTTGCGCACGTTGTCCGACACGATCCACAGATTGAGGCCACGCGGATGCGACAGATCCTCGCGGATGCGGCCGACGTACACCGCATCGGTGCCCGATGCGTGGGTGACCGGCGTCGGATAGCCGCCGGCTTCATGGCGGTCGACCACCTCGATGCCGGGCGACTGTTCAAGCAGCGCACGGGCCTCGGCCACGGTGACCTTGTCGCGGGTCTCGATCGCCACCGACTCGGAATGGCCGTAGAACACCGGGACGCGCACCGCGGTCGGGTTCACCAGGATGCTGTCGTCGCCCAGGATCTTGCGGGTTTCCCACACCAGCTTCATTTCTTCCTTGGTGAAGCCGTTGTCCTGGAAGTCGTCGATGTGCGGGATCAGGTTGAAGGCGATCTGCACCGGGAAACGCTGCGGATCGATCTCCTGGAAACTCAGCAGCTGGCCGGTCTGCTTGCCCAGCTCCTCAAGTGCGGAGCGTCCACCGCCGGACACCGACTGATAGGTGGAGACGTTGATGCGCTCGATGCCATAGCGACGATGCAGCGGCGCCAGCGCGACCAGCATCTGCATGGTCGAGCAGTTGGGGTTGGCGATGATGCCGCGCGGACGATTGCCGATCTGGTCCGGATTGACCTCCGATACCACCAGCGGCACGTCATCGTCGTAACGGAAGGCCGAGGAGTTGTCGATCACCACCGCACCGGCGGCGGCGAACTTCGGTGCGTACTCCTTGGAGACGCTGCCACCTGCGGAGAACAGGGCGATCTCCACACCCTTCGGATCGAAGCTCGCCAGGTCCTGGATCCTGACCTTCTCGCCGTTGAACTCGACCTCACCACCGGCCGAACGCTCGGAGGCAAGCAGGCTCAGGGTTCCGACCGGGAAACCGCGCTCGGCCAAGATGGCCAGCATGGTCTCGCCGACGGCGCCGGTGGCACCGACGATGGCGACATGGAAGCGGCGTTGTGCATTGCTCATGGGGGAACTCTCAAGAAAACGGATGGGAAAAATTCACGCACGACAGCTGGGTTCGGGGAACCTCCTCGGACGGAACGCGCGGAGGCTCCCTATCGTTTCCCGTTTTTTTTGCCCAGGGCGGCACGTGCGGCCAGCGCCGCGTCGGCATTGATCGCGCTCGGCATGTGCGCCGGCCCGCCGGCCAGGCCGAGCGCGGCCAGCAGGTTGTCCACGGCCCGCTGCACCATCGCCGTACGCGTGGCCAGCGAAGCGCTGCCGATGTGCGGGGTCAGCACGACGTTGCGCAGCGCCAGCAGTTCCGGGCGTACGGCCGGCTCGCCTTCGTAGACGTCCAGCCCGGCAGCGGCCAGGCGCCCATGGGCCAGTGCATCGGCCAGCGCTGTTTCGTCGACCAGGCCTCCGCGCGCGATGTTCACCAGCGTGGCCGTCGGTTTCATCTTCGCCAGCGCAGCGGCGTCGATCAGGTGGTGCGAGGCCGGGGTGTAAGGCAGCACAAGCACCAGATGGTCGGACTGCGCCAGCAGCGTATCCAGATCGACATAAGCGGCACCGACTGCTGCTTCGGCATCTGCTGGCAGTCGCGAGCGGTTGTGGTACAGCACCTTCATGCCGAAACCATGCGCGCCGCGACGGGCGATGCCCTGGCCGATCCGCCCCATGCCGAGAATGCCCAGGGTGCTGCCGTGGATGTCGGCACCGAGCATGGTCTGGAACGACCATTGCTGCCAGTGCCCTTCACGCAGCCAGCGCTCGGATTCGGTGATCCGGCGCGCGGCGGCCATCAGCAGTGCGAAGCCCAGATCGGCGGTGGTCTCGGTAAGCACGTCGGGGGTATTGCTGGCCAGGATGCCCGCCGCGCTGAGCGCGGTCACATCCAGGTTGTTGTAGCCCACGCCGACGTTGGCAACGACCTGCAGCCGCGAGGCATTGGCCAGCTCGGCCGCGCCGATACGCTCGTTGAGGGTGATGATCGCGCCATCGGCGCTGGCCAGTTGTGCGGCGATCTGCTCAGGCGACCACACGGTGACGGCGTCGGTGGTGCGCAGCTGCACGCGATCACGCAGCGGCGCGATGGCCGCCTCGATCAGCGGCTGGCTCACCCACACCGTCGGCCGCGTTTCAGCCATCGACCTGCCCGGGAATGCGGGGCGTGATGGTGCCGACATCGCCGCATTGCGCGCGGTGACGCAATGCCTGGTCCATCAGCACCAGCGCCACCATCGCTTCGGCGATCGGCGTGGCGCGGATGCCGACGCAGGGATCATGGCGGCCAGTGGTGACCACTTCGACCACGTTGCCGGCGGTGTCCAGCGATGGGCCCGGCAGGCGCAGGCTGGAGGTCGGCTTCAACACCATCGACGCAACCACCGGCTGGCCGGTGGAAATGCCGCCCAGGATGCCGCCCGCGTGATTGCTGGCGAAACCCTGCGGGGTCAGCAGGTCACGGTGTTCAGTGCCCTTCTGGGCCGCGCTGGCGAACCCGTCGCCGATCTCCACGCCCTTGACCGCGTTGATGCTCATCAGCGCCGCCGCAAGCTCGCCATCGAGCTTGCCGTAGATCGGCTCGCCCCAGCCCGGGGGCACGTTGTCGGCAACCACGTCCACGCGCGCGCCGACCGAATCGCCGGACTTGCGCAGCGCATCCATGTACGCCTCCAGCTCCGGCACCTGCGCGGCGTGCGGCCAGAAGAACGGATTGTCTTCCACCGCCGACCAGTCGAAACCTGCAGGAGTGATCCCGCCCAGCTGCGACAGATACCCGCGCACGGTGACGCCGAAGCGCTCGGCCAACCACTTCTTGGCGACCACGCCCGCGGCCACGCGCATGGTGGTCTCGCGCGCCGAGGAACGGCCACCGCCCCGCGGATCGCGGATGCCGTACTTGTGCCAGTAGCTGTAGTCGGCATGGCCCGGCCGGAACTGCTGGCCGATGTTCGCGTAGTCCTTGCTGCGCTGATCGGTGTTGCGGATCAGCAGCGCGATCGGCGTGCCGGTGGTCAGGCCCTCGTACACGCCGGACAGGATCTCGACCTCATCGGCCTCGCGCCGCGCCGACGTGTGCCGGCTCTTGCCGGTGGCACGGCGCTGCAGATCGTGGGCAAATTCGGCCGCGTCCAGCGCCAGCCCGGGCGGACAGCCATCGATCACGCAGCCGATGGCCGGCCCGTGCGACTCGCCGAACGTGGTGACGGTGAACAGCTTGCCGAACGAATTGGAGCTCACGGCCGTTGCGCCGCCAGTTCGGTGATGCGGGCGCTGTGGGCGATCAGCTCGCGGCATTCGACCGCGAAAATGCCCATCTGCCCGACCTTGAACTCGATCCAGGCGAAGTCCACTTCCGGCAGCAGCTTGACCAGGTGCTGCTCGGACTCGCCCACTTCGCAGATCAGCAGGCCGTCCTCGCTCAGGTGCAGCGGCGCATCGCGCAGGATCTTCAGCACCAGGTCCAGGCCGTCATCGCCGGCACGCAGGCCCATTTCCGGCTCGTAGGAATATTCCTGCGGCAGGGCATCGGTCTCGTCGTTGGTGACGTACGGCGGGTTGGTGACGATCAGGTCGTAATGGCGGCCGGTCAGGCCACTGAACAGGTCGGACTTGATCAGCGTGACGTTGTGCGCCTGCAGGCGCTCCTTGTTCTCTTCGGCCAGCGACAGCGCGTCGTCGCTCAGGTCCACGCCGTCCACCTCCCAGTTCGGGTAATAGTGGCCCATTGCGATGGCGATGCAGCCCGAACCCGTGCACAGATCCAGCGCGCGGCTGACGTCGCGGCCGGCCAGCCAGGGTTCGAAACCACACTCGATCAGCTCGGCGATCGGCGAACGCGGCACCAGGGCGCGCGCGTCGCTCTTGAAGCTCAGGCCGGCGAACCACGCCTCGCCGGTCAGGTAGGCGGCCGGGATACGTTCGTCGATGCGGCGCTGGAACAGCCCCAGCACCCGCACCTTCTCCTCCTGCAGCAACCGCGCCTGGCCATACGCCGGGCCCAGGTCATGCGGCAGGTGCAGGCTGTGCAGCACCAGTTGGGTCGCCTCGTCCAGGGCGTTGTCGTAGCTGTGCCCGAAGGTCAGCCCGGCGGCGTTGAAACGGCTGGTGCCGTAGCGGATCAGGTCGATGATCGTGTGGAGTTCGGCGGCCGTTTCAGCGGTCATGGCGGTACTGCGGGCAAAGTGGCCCCCGATTATAGGGGCTGGCGCCTGCGCCGGCATCCGTTGCGACGGAAACGATCAGGCCGCAGCCGGTATGATGGGGACCACTTCGCGCGGGGGCTCCCATGTTCAATCGCAACGTCGGCATCATCCTGCTGATCGCCCTGGCGGCGGGCCTGGGCCTGCTCGCCGCGCAGCAGGTCTTTGCTCCGAAGCCCCCGGCCGGCCAGCCGGCCACCGAAGCGATCACCCTGTACCCGCAGCCGCGCGAGCTGCCCGACTTCAACCTGGCCCAGTCCGATGGCACGCGGCTCATTCCGGGCGAGCTGAAGGGCCATTGGACCCTGGTGTTCCTGGGGTTCACCTTCTGCCCCGACGTGTGCCCGACCACCCTGGCCGAACTGGCCGGTGCGCAGCAGCAGTGGGAAGCACTGCCCGACGGGCTGCGTCCGCGGGTGCTGTTCGTCTCCGTCGATCCCGAGCGCGACAGCGCCACCCGCCTTGGCGAGTACGCGCACGGCTTCCACAGGGACACCCTGGCGGCCACCGCCGACGTCCCTTCGCTGGAACGCTTCGCCACCGCACTGGGCTTCGTGTTCCAGAAGGTGCCGGGCAAGCATTTCGATGAGAATCCCGAGGATTACACCGTCGAGCACTCGGCCAGCCTGGCCGTGCTCGATCCGCAGGGCCGGCTCGCCGGCCTGGTGCGCCCCCCGTTCAACGCGCCGGCGATCGCCCGCGACCTGCAGAAGCTGACCGAGAAAACCGCCCCATGAGCCTCACCACCGCCCTGACATACGCCCTGCCCCATCGCCTGTTGTCCTCGATGGCGCGCTCGCTGGCGTACTCGGACAACCCGCGCGTGTCGCGCTGGCTGATCGACACCGTCAGCCGCAGGTTCAACGTCAATCTGGACGAAGCCGCCAACCCCGACCCGCGCAGTTACGCCACCTTCAACCAGTTCTTCACCCGTGCGCTGAAACCGGGTGCACGCGTGGCCGATGCCGATCCGCGCACCCTGGTGATGCCGGCCGACGGCCGTGTCAGCCAGCTCGGCAACATCGAGGCCGGCCGCATCTTCCAGGCCAAGGGCCAGTCGTTCACCGCCGCCGAGCTGCTGGGCAGCGCCGAGGACGCCAAGCCGTTCAACGACGGCCTGTACGCGACCGTCTACCTGTCCCCGCGCGACTACCACCGTGTGCACATGCCCTGGACCGGCACCCTGCGCGAGACCGTGCATGTGCCAGGCCGCCTTTTCAGCGTGGGTCCGGCCGCCGTGGCAGGCGTGCCACGCCTGTTCGCACGCAACGAGCGCCTGGTCTGCCATTTCGATACCAGCTTCGGCCCGATGGTGAGCGTGATGGTCGGCGCGCTGCTGGTCTCCGGCGTGGAGACAGTGTGGAGCGGCGAGGAGATCCCTCAGTACGGTGACCGCATCACCCGCAAGGACTATCGCGGCCAGGGCATCCGCCTGGAGCGCTTCGCGGAGATGGCACGCTTCAACTATGGCTCGACCGTGGTCGTGCTGCTGCCGCCGGGCGTGGCGGAGTTCGCTCCATACCTGGCTGCGGAGTCACCGGTGCAGCTGGGCCAGGCCCTGGCCACGCTGCGCTGACAATCCCGCCACCGGGTTGCTGCGCAGCGCCGGGCACGCGCCCGGCACTACGCACAGGCCCCTACTGCAGGGTGGGGGCCGGGCCGACGTCCATGCCGTCGTAGTCTTCCACACCCATCTGCGCTGCCAGCGCTGCCAGCTCCTGGTTGCGGCGATCCAGCGACGCTTCGTCGTGGACCTCCACGCGCTCCACATGCAGCACGTGGAACGGCGCGTCCCCCTCGTCCGGCTCCTGCTCGAACACCTCCACCAGGGTGTAGCCCTGCGCCTGCAGATGCGCGGCCAGTGCCTGCAGCGGCTCGGCAGTGGAATGCACGAAGAAATAGCCCCACAGCAGCGGGCCGCTGATGTCCCAGTCGGTGTTTTCGCGCAGATTGGCGAACAGGTTGCGGGTTGCTTCAAGGTCCATGGCAGTTCCAGAGGTCGTGGAGATTACTTTTCGCAGCCCTGCAGCTTCAGCACCTGGCCGTGGCGCAGGCTGTAGGCCGGTGCCTTCAGACCGTTGGCGCGTGCCAGCGTCGGCACGTCGCACTGGAACTTGGCCGCGATGCGGCCCAGCGTCTCGCCGCGGCCGACCTTGTAGCTGCGTGCCGGCTTCGGTCGCGCGGCCGGTGCCGGCCGAGGCGCGGCCACTGCCGCCACCGGTGCGGTCGGTACGCTGGTCGAACTGGCCGCATCGGCCACCGGCACCACGCCGCCCACCGCCACGCTGCCGGTGTAGCTGGCAGCGCTTGGCCGCACGATGGCGGCGTTGAGGTCGGCCGTAATCAGGGTGCGCGCCAGGTCGGCACGCGGTCCGCTCACGCAGTTGCGCTGATACAGGCTCGCGATGCGGGTGGTTGCGTTGATCAGGGTGCCGGCCGGAATCCAGCCATCAGCCTCATAACGCGGATTGAGGTTGCGCAGCGCACGCATGTAGCCATCACGGGTGCCGTGGCTGCCCAGGCAGATGGTCAGCTCGTAGATGGTGGTCGAGCGCGCCAGGCGCAGGGTGGCCGGCTGCGCGCTGATCTTCGGGAACTCCACGCCGTACTGCTGGGGGTGCAGGAAGATCCACGCCGCAGCAATCACCATCGGCACGTAATCCTTGGTTTCACCGGGGAACTGGTTGTAGACACGGTCGACCCAGAAGCTCTGCCCCGGATTCTCGCGCGCCACGCGCAGGGCGCGCCCTTCACCCCCGTTGTACCCGGCCAGCGACAACTCGATGTTGTTGTTGAGCTCGCGCATGCGCTCGTTGAGATAGGTCGCACTGGCTTCAGCAGCGCTGTGGGCATCGAAGCGGGTATCGAACCCGGTGCCGTCCGGACCGAGGCCGAAACGCCGCCCGGTGGCCGGCATGAACTGCATCAGGCCGGCGGCGCCAGCGCGCGAGGACGCATGCACGCGGCCATTGGATTCCTTGGCCATGATGCCGAACAGGAGCGCTTCGGGCAGGCCGCGCTTCTCCCACTCCGGCCACATCACGGCACGCAGGTTCTGGTAGTTCTCGTAGCTGGTCAGCAGCGCCGGACGCATGTCGGTCAGCCAGCGGCGGATGCCGGCCTGGACGGCCGGGTTGTACTCGACCATGTTGTCGAAGGCGTGCCGCTTGTCGTTGAGCAGTGCCGCTGCGCGTGCGGCTTCCGGCACGTCGGCGGTCAACGGACCGATATGGTCGGGGTCGGCTTCCAGCCGCTCGGCGGGCAGTTCACCGCCCTCGTCTTCCGCGGCCGCATCGGCATCGCGCTTGAGCAGGCGCTTGTAGGTGGCCAGCATGTTGCTCATCTGGCAACCCTTCTGCTTCACGCACTCACTGATGACATCCTCCATGTCCTCCAGCGCCGCGTCGGCCTCGTTGCTGCCCTTGGGGTCGGCGTTGGCCACCAGCAGCAGCGCATCGCTGTAACGCTTCTCGGCAGCCGTCATGCGCTGCTGCAGGGCATCTACCTTCACTTTGTCCCGGGCGGAAACCCGCTGGGCGTGGGCATCGGGGGCCAGGGAAACCAGGCCAGCCAGGGCCAGCAACGGCCAGGTGCGGGAAATCAGGACAGGAACGGGCATTTTTGGCACTGTGTGCGAAACAGGCAGGCAGAGTAGCGGCGCCGCCAAGGTCGGGGCAAGCCGACCTTCGGGCCGTCATCGCTGCCGGTTAACATTGGGCGCATTCACCACAAGGGCTGGACCATGGATCCGATTCTGCTCGGCAAAGGCATCACCGACGATGTGGCCGTCACCCTGCTGCCGAAACTCGGCAACCGCCACGGGCTGGTGGCGGGCGCCACCGGCACCGGCAAGACCGTGACCCTGATGACCCTGGCCGAAGGATTCTCGCGGCTCGGGGTTCCGGTGTTCCTCGCTGACGTGAAGGGCGATGTGTCCGGCCTGGCCGTGCCCGGCACGGGCAGCGAAGCGCTGCTGAAGCGCGCCGCGGACATCGGCGTGGCCGACTATGCGCCGGCGGGCAGCCCGGCCATCTTCTGGGACCTGTACGGAAAACTCGGCCACCCGGTGCGCACCACCGTCAGCGAGATGGGGCCGACCCTGCTCGCGCGCATCCTCGAATTGAATGACACCCAGGCCGGCGTGCTGGACATCGTGTTCAAGCTGGCCGACGACCGCGGCCTGCTGTTGCTGGACATGGATGATCTGCGGGCCCTGCTCGGCCTGGTCGCCGAAGAGCGCAAGGACATTTCCACCGAGTACGGACTGGTCAGCGCGCAGTCGATCGCAGCGATCCAGCGTGCCGTGCTGCGGCTGGCGCAGGACGGCGGTGAGAACTTCTTCGGCGAGCCGGCACTGGAACTGGCCGACATCATGCGGGTCAATCACGACGGCCGCGGTGTGATCGGCATCCTCGCCGCCGACCAGCTGGTGCTCAAGCCCAAGCTGTACTCGACCTTCCTGCTCTGGCTGCTGTCGGAACTGTTCGAACAACTGCCGGAAGTGGGCGACCTCGACAAGCCCAAGCTGGTGTTCATCTTCGACGAGGCCCACCTGCTGTTCGACGATGCGCCTTCCTCGCTGGTGCAGCGCATCGAGCAGGTGGTGCGGCTGATCCGCTCCAAGGGCGTGGGCGTGTACTTCTGCTCGCAGTTCCCCGACGACGTGCCCTCCAACATCCTGGGCCAGCTCGGCAACCGCGTGCAGCACGCGCTGCGGGCCTTCACGCCGCGCGACCAGAAGGCGGTCAGGACCGCCGCCGAAACCTTCGTGCCGAACCCGAAGCTGGATGTCGCCAAGGTGCTGAGCCAGCTCGGCACCGGTGAAGCACTGGTTTCCACGTTGCAGGACAAGGGCGTGCCGATGCCGGTCCAGCAGACGATGATCGCGCCGCCCCGCTGCCGGATGGGGCCGGTCACCGAGGCCGAGCGCGCACAGGTGCGTGCCGGCAGCCCGGTCGGCAGCCGCTACGACACGGCCGTCAACCGTGAATCGGCCGCCGAGCTGCTGGCCCAGCGGGCGCAGAAGAGCGTGGAGCAGGCCCAGACCCCGGCCGCGCGCAGCCGCGAGCAGGACGAGGCACAGGAAGGTGGATTCGGCCAGGCGATCAAGGATGCGATCTTCGGCACCAAGCGTCGCCAGGGCATGATTGAAACCATGGCCAAGCAGACCACGCGCACGGTCGGGACCAAGCTGGGCAACCAGATCGTGCGCGGCATCCTGGGCGGCATCTTCGGCGGCAAGCGCTGAGGCCCTTTCGTATTCCTGAGAAGAAGCTGTATTACATGTCCCGTTGGCGTCCGCCCGCAGAGAAAAGCACCGCCCTGATCACCGCCGCCGGCCACGCCCGGCTGAAAGCCGAGCTGGACGACCTGTGGCGGGTACGCAGGCCCGAGGTGGTGAAGGCGCTGGCCGCTGCCGCCGCCGAGGGCGACCGCTCGGAGAACGCCGAGTACACCTACCGCAAGAAGCAGTTGGGTGAAATCGACCGCCGCGTGCGCTACCTGACCAAGCGGCTCGAATCGCTGCGTGTGGTCGATACCACGCCGACCGATCCACAAGCGGTGTTCTTCGGTGCATGGATCGAACTGGAGAACATCGACAGTGGTGAGACCAGCCGTTACCGCATCGTTGGGCCGGATGAAACCGACGCCGGCCTGGGCTGGATCAGCATCGACTCGCCGCTGGCGCGGGCCGTGCTGAAGAAGCGCCTGGACGATGAATTCTCGGTGGAACTGCCGGGCGGCCGGTTCACCTTCGCGGTGATCAGCGTCGAGTACCCGTCTTCGTAACACCGAGCCCTCCCGGCGTTGCTGTCAATCCAGCGCCGGGCATGGCCCGGCGCTACCGGGGCAAGAGCGGCGGCGGGTACAGGCGGCCCTGCCGCAGCGGGCGGAAGTAGTCGGCGTTGCCATGGAAGGCGGCGTCCTGCTGCGGGTACCAGCCGGGGATTCCGGCCAGTGGCAGCGGGCGCAGCTGCAGCGGATCGGTCACCGTCGCGCCCTGCTCGATCGCCCGGGCCACGGTCTCGATGCAGGCACCCTCATCATCGCCGCGCACCACCACGCACTTGCCGACCAGCAGGCGCCCCGGCAGCAACGCCTGTTCCATCAGTGCATGGCCGAACACCGCGGCGATGGTGATGCGACCGGCCTGCCAGTGCGGCGGCGCGAACAGCATCGGCCAGTCGTGGGCGTCCCACGCAGCGATCAGCGCATCGTCCTGGACGCACACGATCACGCCGGTCTCGTCGAACTGGGTCAGCGCCGCCTGCGCGCGATTGCGTTGACCGGCTGGCATCGTGGCGACGTGCAGGCATTGCCGCCTGTTGAGCGCGTGCTTCAGCTGCGGGTGACACGCCCACACCAGTGCATTGAACAGATCGTGCCAGCTCGCCGCACGGGTGGCGATACGCCCCTGCGCGATGCGCACTTCGTAGTGCAGGCCATCGGCCAGCAACGCCGCATCCTGCTCGACCAGTCGTCGCCCGCGCAACGCCAGCCGCGTATCCAGCTCGGCAACGGTCGGCCAGCGGTCGCCGGACAGAAGATCGCGGAAGGCACGCACCCGGGCAAACAGCGGATGATCGAACACCGCCGGGTCCACCGCCGCGCGCAGCGGCGGCACGAATCGCCGAGGGCTGCCAGCGTGGCCGGCAGCACCCTTGGCCATGATCAGAGCACCTTCAGGTCGAAGGCCGGGCGCGTGGTCGGCGGCAGCGCGTCGCCATACAGATCGTGCTCGTCGCTCTCGGTGATTTCCACGTTGATGAATTCGCCTACGCGCAGCGGCACCTGGTCGGCATTCTGGATATGCACCAGTCCATCGATTTCCGGTGCATCGGCCCTGGAACGGGCCACGGCGATGTCACCTTCGATGGCATCGACCAGGCACTGCTGCACCGTGCCGATCTTGGCCTCCAGACGTGCGGCCGAGATCTGTGCCTGCTTTTCCATGAAGCGCGCCAGGCGCTCCTGCTTCACCTCTTCCGGGACAGGGTCCGGAAGAGCGTTGGCGGTAGCCCCCTCGACCGGCGAATACGCGAACGCACCCACGCGGTCCAGCTGCGCCTCATCGAGGAACGACAGCAGCTCCTCGAACTCCGCTTCGGTCTCGCCCGGGAAACCGACGATGAAGGTCGAACGCACGGTGATGTCCGGCGCGATGCGACGCCAGTTCTGCACGCGCTCCAGCGTCTTTTCCACCGCACCGGGGCGCTTCATCAGTCGCAGGATACGCGGGCTGGCGTGCTGGAACGGAATGTCCAGGTACGGCAGGATGCGGTTCTCGGCCATCAACGGCACCACGTCATCCACGTGCGGGTACGGGTACACGTAGTGCATGCGCACCCACGCGTCCAGTTCGGACAGGCCCTCGCACAGCGCCTTCAGGCGGGTCTGGTAGGCCTTGTCGCGCCACATCTTCTCGGCGTACTTCACGTCCACGCCGTAGGCGGAGGTGTCCTGCGACACCACCAGCAGCTCACGCACACCGCCCCGGACCAGGCGCTCGGCTTCGCGCAGCACTTCATCGACCGGGCGCGAGACCAGCTTGCCGCGCATCGACGGAATGATGCAGAAACTGCACGCGTGGTTGCAGCCTTCGGAAATCTTCAGATAGGCGTAGTGGCGCGGGGTCAGCTTGATGCCGTAGTCGGGCACCAGGTCCACGAACGGATCATGCCGGGGCGGCAGCGCCTCATGCACCGCCTCCATCACGCTCTGGTAGTCCTGCGGGCCGGACACCGCCAGCACGTTCGGGTACGCCTCACGGATCTGTTCGGGGCGCTTGCCCAGGCAGCCGGTGACGATGACCTTGCCGTTCTGGTTCATCGCCTCGCCGATGGCGTCCAGCGACTCCGTCACCGCCGAATCGATGAAGCCACAGGTGTTGACCACCACCACGTCGGCCGAGTCATAGGACGGGACGATGTCGTATCCCTCCGACCGCAGCTGGGTCAGGATGCGCTCGGAATCGACAAGGGCCTTCGGGCAGCCAAGGCTGACGAAGCCGACTTTGGGGTTCAGCTGGGACATGGAATCGCGGGACTCTGGGGGCCTGGGCCCCTGCCGGAGTGGCAGGGGTTCCTGGGGGCCGGGGCCTGAAAGGGCGCCAGTATACCGGGGTTGAGGGCCGCGCTCTGAACGGCCCCGGGGTGTACTGAGGGGAGCGTCCCGGATTCGGCCCCACGTGCCATCTCCATCAGCGGGGTACCCGTGAACGCGTCAAGGCCCCCGGCGGCTTGAGCTGGAGCTCCGGCTCGACCCGGCGGAACGCGCTGCGAAGGCTCGACGCTCACGGAGCGACAATCGTCTCACGGTCCACCGTCGCCACGGCCGCACGGGAGCGTTGATTGCGACATCAATAGACGTTGATTGATCCGTTGTTTGTTGGGCCCGCGTATTCATCGCTCGCGGAGGTCATGCAGCGCCTGTAGATTTCCCTGCCAACGAATTCTGGAAACGAGCAGTTCCCACCGAATTGAAATTGACTCCGATTGGCGCATTCCACTGGTCGCCAATGCAAAAAAGTAGTACCCCACCTTGGGCTGCGTCATGCCGCTGGAGGCTGGATTCGAATCCTCCGCCGGATCTGAATCACCCTCACAGGACCAACCAACGACGGCCGACTCGCCAGATATCACGGTTTCGCCACGCCGCACCTTGGAGTTCATGACTTCGCAGGCGGCCTGGTGATAGAGCTTTGTGGTTTCATTCTGATCATCATAACGATATACAAAACCGCCCTTTCCATCCTTGAAAAGGCGCACCTGGACAGCCACGTCGCCGCCTTCGAAATCAGAGAGGCGCACCGTCCGCTCAACCCACTGCCTGCCATCCGATGACGCCATCTGGCGGTCCTGGTACGACGATTGGTTGGCCATAGCCACCGTGTGCATTGTTGCCATCCCCAATGCACACAGAAGGCGAAATTCCTTTTTCATTTCATGAAACTCCATTTATCGGGCGCCTGCGCCTTCACGCCGCGCCCCGGAAACATGCCGAGATATGATCAGCCCCACATCGCCCCTCCAGACTGGAGTTCCGCGAACGAAACGCTATCTGCTCGCCCTCTTGGCTTCAGCAGGTGCTTTACTGAATCTACTGTCAGAGCCAGGCCGAATCAGATGCCAGAATCCCTGGCAGGATCGTCCGCGAAGCATTCGGTCAAGTCGCGATCCGACGTCGCTCGATGCATCAGCCGCCCGATCACGCACAGCCGCAGACGCCGCGCTAACCCGCCCAGCGCCGACAATGCAGGCCTGTCCACTGCTATGAGGAACCCGACGATGTCCGAATGGATCACCCTGGATACGCATCATGGCCCGGTCCGGGCCTGGCAGGCCCTGCCGGCGGGCACGCCGCGTGGCGGCCTGGTGGTCGTGCAGGAGATCTTCGGCGCCAATCCGCACATCCGTGGCGTGGCCGAGCGCTTCGCCGCCGAAGGCTATGCCGTGCTGGCGCCGTCGTTCTTCGACCTGGTCGATGGCCCGGACGCCGACCCCGACGCCCTGCCCTATGACCCTGAAGGGGTGAAACAGGGCCTGGAACGGGTAAGTGCGCTGGGCATTGAACGGGCACTGGAAGTGGTGCGCGCCGCAGCAACCCGGCTTGCCCCCTTCGGCAAGGTCGGCACGGTCGGCTACTGCTGGGGCGGAACGGTGGCGATGCTGTCCGCGCTGCGCCTCGGCCTGCCCTCGGTGAGCTATTACGGCGCACGCAACGTGCAGTATCTGGACGAGACACCGAAGGCGCCGGTGATCTTCCACTTCGGCGCGCAGGACCGCAGCATCCCGCCTGAGGCCGTGGAGGCGCATCGCCAGAAGCTGCCGCAGATGGCGACCTATGTCTACCCGGCCGACCATGCCTTCAACCGCGAGGTCGGACATGCGTATGATCCAGACAGCGCCACCCTGGCGCTGCAACGCACCCTGGACTTCTTCACGGAGCATCTTGGATGAGCGATTTCGAACTTGATTCCCGCCTGGCCACCGACAGCGTTCTGGTGGCGCAAGGCCCGCTGTCGCAAGTGCGGTTGATGAACGACGAACGGTTTCCCTGGCTGATCCTGGTGCCGCGTCTGGCCGGGGTAACGGAGTGGATCGAACTGGACGGCGACCAGCAGGACAAGCTGCGCACCGAACTCAACCGCGCCTGCAAGGCCCTGAAGGGCTCCGACGGGGTGGAGAAGATCAACATCGGCGCATTGGGCAACATCGTGCGCCAGCTGCATTTCCACGTGATCGGCCGCCACGACGGCGATCCGGCGTGGCCGGGACCGGTGTGGGGCAGCGGTCCTGCGCACCGCTACGAACCGGACGCCCTGCAGCAGCATGTCGCCTACTGGAAGGAACGGCTAGGATATCCGGCCCACTCCTGAGCCTGTGCCGACACGATGCGATTCAACCTCGTCGCCGCCATCCTGCTGATCCTGATCGGCCTGTTCATGCTTGCCAGCAACCTGGGCTGGACGCACCTGAACCTGTCCAAGCTGCTGCTGACCTGGTGGCCGGTGGCCCTGGTCGGCGTCGGCATCGCCATGCTGTTCGGCCGCGGCAAATAAGCGAAGGCGGCGCAAGCGCCGCCTTCGATCGAGCGACGCCGGGCATGACCCGGCGCTACCGGTCCGTCAGGTGCGCGGCAGGGTGACGCCGGTCTGGCCCTGGTACTTGCCACCACGGTCCTTGTAGGACGTTTCGCAGATATCATCGGCCGCCGCCTGGAAGAACAGCATCTGGGCCACGCCTTCGTTGGCGTAGATGCGCGCCGGCAGCGGCGTGGTGTTGCTGAACTCCAGGGTCACATGGCCTTCCCACTCCGGCTCGAGCGGAGTGACGTTGACGATGATGCCGCAACGCGCGTAGGTGCTCTTGCCCAGGCACACCACGAGGGTGTCGCGCGGAATGCGGAAATACTCCACGGTACGCGCCAGCGCGAAGCTGTTGGGCGGGATGATGCATTCGTCGGCGGTGATGTCGACGAAGCTGCCCGAATCGAAGTGCTTCGGGTCCACGATGGTCGAGTTGATGTTGGTGAACACCTTGAACTCGCGCGAGCAACGCACGTCGTAGCCGTAGCTGGAGGTACCGTAGCTGACGATGCGCTGGCCGTTGACCTGCTTCACCTGCCCGGCCTCGAACGGCTCGATCATGCCGTGCTGTTCGGACATGCGGCGGATCCAACGGTCACTCTTGATGCTCATGCTCTGTCCTGGGTGCGAGGGGGCGCGAGGATTCTAGCAGGGGGCCGGGCGCCACCGCCCTCCCCGCCCGGTCCCTACAGCAGCGACGACAGGATCGGGATCGAGGCACGCGGGCGCTTGCCCACTTCCTCGATGAGCCGCTGCGCGGCGTGGCGATAGGCCTGGGCCGGCAGGGAATCCGGCTGCGCGGCGGTGATCGGTGTGCCTGCGTCACCCTGCTCACGGATGCCGATCTGCAACGGCAGCGATCCCAGCAGCGGCACGCCGTACTGCGCCGCCATGCGCTCCCCGCCCCCCTCGCCGAACAGGTGCTCGACGTGGCCGCACTGGCTGCAGGTATGTACCGCCATGTTCTCGACGATGCCCAGCACCGGCACTTCGACCTTCTCGAACATCTTCAGTGCCTTCTTCGCATCCAGCGTGGCGATGTCCTGCGGCGTGGTGACGATCACCGCACCGGCCAGCGGAATCTTCTGGGTCAGCGTCAGCTGGATGTCACCGGTGCCGGGCGGCAGGTCGATCAACAGGAAGTCGAGGTCGTCCCACAGGGTGTCGTTGAACAGCTGGGTCATTGCCGAGGTCGCCATCGGCCCACGCCAGATCATCGGCGTGTCTTCCTCGATCAGGTAACCGATCGACATGGTGTCCACACCGAAGGCACGCAGCGGTTCGATGCTCTTGTTGTCCGGGCTTTCCGGGCGGCCGGACAGGCCCAGCATGGCGGGAACGCTGGGGCCATAGATGTCCGCATCGAGCACGCCCACCCGCGCGCCCAGCTGCTGCAGCGCCACCGCCAGATTGACGGCCGTGGTGGACTTGCCGACACCGCCCTTGCCCGAGCCGACCGCGATCACGTTGCGGATGCGCGCGTGCGGTGCCAGCCCCTTCTGCACCTGGCTTGCATGGGGACGACGGGTCGGACTGTTCACTGCGGGCTCCGGCGGAAAGTCAGGAAGGAGAACCCGACATCATACCGCCGGAGCCTCAAGGACCGGCGCGCAGGATCGCGTTGGTCGAAGATGTGGGCGCCGCGGAGAATTTTCGCTCCCTGTTCACCCCAGCCCCCCCCCGTTAAGGAAGCAGACACGATTTGCGAAGGAACAGAAAAACCAGTTGAATCAATACACTGCGCGGTTTTCGACACGCCTTGATACGTTCCGACAGGAAATCGACCACAGAAAGATGACTGCGTTGTGAACGTTTGACACGCTTGGTTAATGGCGTGTTAATCTCGAGTCACTGGCTTGTGAAGCCGGTACCAGAACCGGGCGGCGGCACGCTGCCGATACCGGGGTAGGGGCACACGGAGACGCCCGCAAGGTCATGTCCCCGGTGTACGACGCAATCATTCGATTCAAGGGGATTTCAGATGATCAATCGCAAGTCGCTCGGCAGGAACCCGCTGAGCTTCGCCCTCGCCTCTGCCGTGCTGCTCGCCGCAGCCGCCCCGGCGATTGCCCAGGATGCGTCGGGCTCGACGCAGACGACACAGGACACGCCGCAGGAAGCGCCGAAGTCCAAGGCGACCAATCTGGACACAGTGACCGTCACCGGTTCGCGCATCAGTCGCGACGTGTTCAACTCGGTTTCGCCGGTGCAGGTCGTGACCCGTGAGGAGACCACCCTGGCGGGCTTCAACTCGACGGCCGCCGCGCTGCAGAGCAACAGCGTCACTGCCGGCAGCGCACAGATCAACAACTCCTTCGGCGGATACGTCACCAATGGCGGCCCGGGTGCCAACACCCTGTCGCTGCGTGGCCTGGGCGCTACCCGCACCCTGATCCTGCTCAACGGCCGCCGCGTTGCACCGGCGGGCTCGCGCGGCTCGGTCGGCTCGGCCGACCTGAACGTGCTGCCCAGCGCGATGGTCGACCGCGTGGAAATCCTGAAGGACGGTGCTTCGTCCATCTATGGTTCCGACGCCGTGGCCGGCGTGGTCAACATCATCACCCGCAAGAACGTGGACGGTGTTGAAGCCGAGTTCCAGCACAACGCCACCGAGGGCGGCGGCGGCGACGAAACCCGGTACTCGATCGTGTTCGGCAGCACCGGTGAGCGCTCGCACTTCTCTGGTTCGTACGAGAACTACCGTCGCAATGAGATGACCATTGGCGATCGCAGCTGGGCCAGCTGCCCGACCGATAACCTGCGCGACATGGACGTGGGCAACTACTTCGGCAGCGGCGACTACATCGATCCGACCACCGGTAAGCCGAAGTGCTTCACCCTCGATTCCGGCGGCGTGACCATCAACACCCTGGGCACCGCCACCTTTGGCGGGTTCAACCGCTGGCGTCCGAATCCGGCCGTCACCACCGGCCGCCTGCCGGGCTATGAGTCCGTCGGCTACTACGACCGCGACACCTACGATCCGGGCCTGCTGAAGGAATCGCTGGTGTCCCCGGCCGAAACCCACACCCTGTTCTTCCAGGGTGGCGTGGATCTGGGCGTGATGGGCGACGCCGAGTTCTACTACGAGTTCCTCGGCAACAAGCGCGACTCCACCCAGACCGGCTACCGCCAGCTGTCGTATGACTACTCGGTCGGCAATCCGCTGCTCGGTAACCTGTCCAACCTGCCGGCCTTCGCCCTGCCGACGGAAACGTCCAATGGCAAGAACGTAGCGGCCCGCACCTTCATCGGCTTCGGCAACGACCGCAGCAAGCAGTCGGTGGACTTCTTCCGCGCCACCGCTGGCGTGCGCGGCAGGCTCGGTTCGGAGTGGAACTATGACTTCATGGTCAGCCACGCCGACTCGGATGCCGATTACACCTTCAACTCGTTCCTGACCGACCGCCTGGCACAGAGCCTGGATGTTGTGTCCGACGGCGCAGGCGGCTTCAACTGCGTGAACCCGGCCAATGGCTGCGTTGCCGCACCGATGCTCAACGCACAGACCCTGGCCGGCAATCTGCCGTACGAGTGGAAGAACTTCGTCTATACCCCGGTCACCGGCAACACCAGCTACCAGGAATCGACCGCGAACCTGAACGTCAATGGTCCGCTGTTCGATCTGCCGGGCGGTACCGCCGCAGGCGCCTTTGGTGTCGAGTACCGCAAGGCCAAGATCGACGATACCCCGAGCATCCACTCGATCAACCGCAACCTGTACAACCTGACCAGCTCCGACCCGACCCGCGGCAGCGACTCGGTGTGGGAAGCCTACGGCGAAATCGAACTGCCGCTGCTGTCCGGCGTCACCGCTGCCGAAGAGCTGACCTTCAACGCCTCGGCCCGCTACACCGACTACCAGTCCTACGGATCGGACACCACCTGGAAGCTGGGTGGCCTGTGGACGCCGGTCAAGTGGCTGTCGCTGCGTGCTTCCTACGGCACCTCGTATCGTGCTCCGGCGCTGTTCGAACAGTTCCTGGGTGCCACCAGCGGCTTCCTGAACGCCTCCAGCGATCCCTGCAACAACTACGGCTCGCGCAATCCGACCAGCCCACGCTACATCAATTGCGCTTCTGAGGGCCTGCCCACCAGCTTCACCGCGACCAACTCGGTACGCGTGGACTCCATCGGTGGCGGCCTGGTCGGTGCCAACCTGAAGGCTGAAACCTCCGACGCATTCACCGTTGGCCTGGTGTTCCAGCCGGAGTTCGGCAGCGGCTTCGGTGATCTGTCCTTCGCCGTCGATTATTACGACATCGAAGTGGAGAACGGCGTTGCCCAGATGGGTGCCACCTACATCCTGAGCACCTGCTACAACGGCACCACCGGCGACTTCGCCGCCAACAACGGTCTGTGCCGTCTGATCAGCCGTTCGCCCAACAACACGCTGACGGTCCAGAACGGCTATGCCAACCTGGCCACCGACAAGGTGCGCGGCCTCGACTTCACGACCCGCTACGTGCGCGACATCGGTCCGGGCGAATTCCGCGCCAATGTGCAGGTCTCGCGGTTCCTGGAGCAGTCCGGCAAGGTGTTCGAGGACGATCCGCTGGTTGACTCCAACGGCCTGATCAACAACCCGAAGTTCACCGGCCAGCTCGACCTGACCTATCGTGTCAAGGAATGGCGCGTGCGCTATGGCCTGAACTGGGTGGACAACATGTCCAGCTACGCGTACTACGAGGAAGATCCCGCAACCTCGGCGTACAAGCTGGCCGTGCCGAACTACATCACCCAGGACTTCTCGGTGCAGTACACCGCCGACAAGTGGCAGGCCACTGCCGGCGTGCGCAACTTCGCCGACAAGGAACCGCCGACCATCAGCCCGGGCGCCGGCATCTACAACACCGTCGGCAACGCCCCGCTGTACAGTGGCTACGACTACTTCGGCCGTACGTTCTTCGTGAACCTCAGCAAGAAGTTCTGAGCCATGCGTCAACAGCCGCCGCCCGCAAGGGCGGCGGCTGCTTTTGGGGTGGGTGCAATGCCCGCCTTCCCATTGCACGGACACAGTGAGACGTCGCATGAAGCACTACCTGCTGCTGGCCGCGCTGGCCGTCGCCGCGCCGCTGCACCTCAACGCCAAACCCGCGGTCCCCACGATCGAACAACTGGCCGCCTTCCCGGATATTTCAAGCCTTTCCGTGTCGCCTGACGGCACGCAGATCGCCGGTCTGCAGGCCCGCGGCGAAGAGCGCGTGATCCTGGTCTGGAAGACCGATGATCTCAGCGCAGCACCGACCACGATCGGTGCGGGCCGCATGAAGTTCCAGAGCGTGGGCTTCATCAAGAACGGGCTGCTGGCAGTCACGCTGTGGCAGCCCTTCGACCTGCGCACCGACCGGGTCAACAAGACCTTCATCAGCAAGTTCTTCATCACCGATACCGAAGGCAAGCAGTGGAAGGAACCGATCAGCGTTCCGCGCGCCACCAGCCGCAACGAAGAACTGGAACAGGCGCTGTCCAATGCCACGGTGCTGGACACGCTGCCCAACGACCCCGACCACATCCTGGTGGTCAACGGCTCGGGCAGCAATTCCGGTGACGTCTACAAGGTCAACCTGCGCAGCTTCACGTCCCAGCGCATCCAGAAGACGGAAGAACGTGTCGCTGGCTACCTCACCGATCTGAACAGCGAACTGCGCGCACGCCTGCGCCAGGACGTGGACGGTACCGGCGCCTACGTCGCCACCGAGTTCCGCAACCCTGCCACCAACGCGTGGGAAGAACATTTCCGCTCGCACGTGAAGGACCGCGATATCACCCAGGTCGTCGGTTTCGCCGATGATCCGAACATCGCCTTCATCCAGAGCAACGTCGGACGCGACAAGACCATCATCTATGAGTACGACATTACGGCCCGCAAACAGAGGGAAGTACTGTTCGAGCACAAATTCTTCAATGCAGGCACCGTTCATGTGAACCGTTACAAGGACGTCGAGGGCGTGCCGTTCGGCGCACTGCTCGGCGTGACCTACAGTGGTCCGCGCGAGAACGAGGTTGAATGGACCCATCCGGTGTTCAAGGGCCTCAACCAGGGCGTCCGACAGGCCCTGGGCATCCAGTCCAGCGACGTCACCCTTGTCGATCCCGCAACGGGCCAGCGCGCGGTCACCCAGGCCGACACCGGCCGCGCGGTGCGCGTGATCGACTACAGCAAGGACCTGAAGACCTTTGTGCTGGCCGTCTCCGGGCCGGCGAACCCGCCGGAATACCACCTGTTGCGCAACGGCAAGCTGACCCTGCTGGCCAAGTCCTATCCGAAGATCGATCCGGCTGCGCTGGGCGATACCAGGCTGGTCTATTACAAGGCCCGCGATGGTCTGGATATTCCGGCGTTCCTGACCACACCGAACACCGAACTATGCGGTGCCGGCCCGTGGAAGGCGGTGGTGCATCCCCATGGTGGGCCGTGGGCGCGCGATGGCATGGACTTCGACGGTTCGATGTGGGTACCGCTGATGGCCTCACGCTGCATGGCGGTCCTGCGCCCGCAGTTCCGCGGTTCGGCCGACTGGAGCCGCAAGCTGTGGATGGCCGGTGACGCCGAGTGGGGCCAGAAGATGCAGGATGACAAGGACGACGGCGCCAAGTGGATGATCGAGCAGAAGATCGCCCAGCCTGGCCACATCGCCATGTTCGGCTTCTCCTACGGTGGTTATTCCGCGTTCGCCGCCTCGGTCCGCCCCAATGGGTTGTACAAATGTGCCATCGCCGGTGCTGGCGTCTCGGACATCAAGAAGATCTGGGCACGCTTCTATACCAACCCGTTCTTCCGCCAGGCGCAGTCCAAGACCGTTGACGGCCTGAATCCACTGGACAAGGCCGGCGAGATGAAGATCCCGCTGATGGTCTACCACGGTGACCGCGACCGTACGGTGCCGATCGAGCAGTCGGAGTGGTTCGTTAACAAGGCCAAGAATTCAGGACAGCCGATCGAATTCCACGCCATCGCCGACTACGCGCATGGCCCCGCCTGGACCCGAGCGATCATGGGCGACCAGCTCAAGTTGATCGACGACTACCTGACCAAAGGCTGCGGCGGCGGTGGCCTGTAAGCCCCGTCGCTGCCAGGCAAGGGCGCCCACGGGCGCCCTTGCCCGTTCTGGCCCTTGCACCCGCCCATGACCTTCGACACCCTTGCGGGGTAGGCTGGCGGCGTATCGTTCGGCCCACGGCCGTCCCCGCGGCTCTTCCCTGACTCACTCGGCCTGGAGGCCAAACATAGTGATCACGCGTACTCCCAAGATCGTGCTGCTCAGCCTGGCCGTGTCGGCCGTGCTGGCCGGCTGTGGCAAGAACGAAACCCCGGCCAAGGAGGCCGCCGCGCCTGCCCCGGCCGCCGCCGAAGCCACCACCTACACCCTGGATGAGAGCAAGCTGCCGGCCTATAACGCCTTCCAGCCCAGCGATCTGGACACCAACCTGGACGCCTGCACCGCATTCGGCGACTACGTCAACAGCAAGTGGCTGGCCGCCAACGAGATTCCCGGCGACCGCACCAGCTGGGGCGCGTTCACCATCCTCGACGAGCGTTCGGTGGCAGTGCAGCACCAGCTGGCCGAGCAGGTCGCGCAGGTCAAGAACCCGAGCCACATCGAGAAGATCGTCGGCGACCTGTGGGCCACCGGCATGGATGAGGCCAAGATCAACGCCCAGGGCATCGAGCCGCTGAAGGCCGACCTGGCCGCCATCGACGGCCTGCAGGACAAGGCCGCCATCGCCGACTACCTGCGCACCAGCGCAGCCAAGGGCGAGAACGTGCTGTTCGGCTTCGGCGCCGAGGCCGACTTCAAGAACTCGACCATGAACTTGGCCTACGCCAGCCAGGGCGGCCTGGGCCTGCCTGACAGCACGTACTACACCGACGCCAAGAACGCCGACAAGCTCAAGGCCTACCAGGCGCACGTCGCCAAGGTGCTGGAACTGTCCGGCGTCCCGGCAGCCGACGCCGCCAAGCAGGCTGAGGACGTGGTCAAGTTCGAGACCCGCCTGGCCAAGGCGTCCAAGTCGCGCGTCGAACTGTCGCGCAATGTGGAGCTGTACTACAACCCGGTCACCCTGGCTGACGCCGACAAGCTGACCCCGAACTTCAGCTGGACCGAGTTCTTCAAGTCGCAGGGCGTTGCTGCGCCGGAGAAGTTCTCGCTGGCGATGCCGGCCTTCCATGAGGAAGTGAGCAAGGCGCTGGGCGACACCGACCCGTCGGTCTGGCGCGCCTACCTGCGCTTCCACACCGTCGATGGCGCCTCGCCGTACCTGGCCGATGCCTTCGTCCAGGAGAACTACGCGTTCTACGGCAAGACCCTCAACGGCCAGAAGGAACAGAAGCCGCGTTGGAAGCGCGTGCTGGGCACCATCGAGAACGATGCCGGCGAAGCGTTCGGCCAGCTGTACGTGAAGGTTGCCTTCTCGCCGGAAGCCAAGGCGAAGATGGAAGAACTGGTGAAGAACCTGGCTGCCTCGCTGAAGGAACGCATCCAGGGCCTGAGCTGGATGAGCGAGGAAACCAAGGCCAAGGCCATCGCGAAGTGGGAAACCTTCACTCCGAAGATCGGCTACCCGGACAAGTGGCGTGACTGGTCGGGTCTGCAGACCCAGCGCGACAGCTACCTGGCCAACGTGCGTGCGGCCAACGAGTTCAACTACAAGTTCAACCTGTCCAAGATCGGCAAGCCGGTGGACAAGACCGAGTGGGGCATGACCCCGCAGACGGTCAACGCCTACTACAACCCGCTGCAGAACGAGATCGTGTTCCCGGCCGCCATCCTGCAGCCGCCGTTCTTCGATCCGAAGGCAGACGATGCGCTGAACTACGGTGGCATCGGTGCGGTGATCGGCCATGAGATGACCCATGGCTACGACGATCAGGGCGCGCGCTTCGGGCCGACCGGCAACATGGAAGACTGGTGGACGCCGGCCGACAAGAAGAACTTCGAAGGCCTGACCGGCAAGCTGGTCAAGCAGTTCGACCAGTACAAGGTTGACGGCCAGGCCGTGAACGGCCACCTGACCCTGGGCGAGAACATCGCCGACCTGGGTGGCCTGGCCACGGCCTACGATGCGCTGCAGAAGGCCTCGGCCGGCAAGGAAGATCCTAAGGTCGACGGCTTCACCCGCGATCAGCGCTTCTTCTTCAACTGGGCCACCGTGTGGCGTACCAAGTACACCCCGGAAAACGCCAAGGTCCGCCTGGCCACCGATCCGCACGCCCCGGCGCAGTTCCGCGCGATGGGCGCGCCCTCGAACCTGCCGACCTTCGCGGCCGCGTTCCAGTGCAAGGCCGGTGCACCGATGGCGCGCAGCGGCGAGCAGCAGGTGGTGATCTGGTAAGCCACGGCTGACGCCAAGGCAGACCTGCAAGGGCCCGGGATCTCCCGGGCCCTTGTTTTTGCGCGACCCGCCACGGCCGCCAGGCATACCGTGATACGTGCATGCTGCGCCCATGCGCGGCTTGCTATAGTGCGCCCGCCCTCAATCCATCATGGATTCGTTCTACATGCCCAATTTCCGTCCGCTTGCCATCGCCCTGGGCATCAGCCTTGCGACCCTGGTCCCGAGCCGTGATGCGTTCGCCGCAAAGAAGAAGGCCGCCCGCGCCCCGGCCGTCAGTGCCCAGTGCAGCGACTTCTACAGCGCCACCAACGCTGGCTGGCTGAAGGCCAACCCGGTACCGCAGACCGGAGCCACCACCGCGCTGGGCCAGCTGGTCGAGCGCAGCAGGCAGCAACAGCGCGAACTGCTCGATGCGGCCATGACGTCGCCGCAGGGCAACGTGCAGAAGCTGCTGGGCGACTTCTGGGCCAGCGGCCTGGACGAGGCGGCGGTGGAAGCCGATGGCTCCAATCCGATCGCGCCGCTGCTGACCCGCATCAATGCGATCAAGAAATCCAAGGATGTGCCGGCGTCGATCGCTGCACTGCATCAGGTCGGCATCCCGGTCGCCTTCAACTTCGGTCCGGACGTCGACCTGAAGGCATTGGACCGTCATATCGGCTACTTCATGCAGGGCGGCATGGGCCTGCCGGATCCGGCGTTCTATACCCGCACCGATGCCGATACCGTGGCGCTGATGGGCCGCTACCGCACCTACGTCAAGCAGATCCTGGCACTGACCGGTACGCCGGCAGCCAAGCTCGATGCGGAGTCGCAGGCGGTGATCGCGCTGGAAACCGAGCTGGCGCGCAATGCACAGTCGCTGGCCGGCATCAACAACCCGTTCAACAACTACGCGCCGATCTCCACCAAGGAACTCAACAGCCGCTACCGCAACCTGCAGCTGGAGGCGTTCCTGAAAGTACAGGGTGTGAACGACGATCTGGTGTCGCTGGCCGACCCGGGCCTGTTCCAGCAGCTGGATGGCATGGTCACCAAGCTCAAGCCGGACCAGTGGAAGGCCTACCTGCGCTGGCGCGTGGGCGACTCGATGGCGCCGTACCTGTCCAAGGCCTACCGGGACGCCGAGTTTGAGTTCCGCGGTCGCGTACTGCGCGGGCAGACGCTGCCGCCGCAGCGCTGGGAAGCGGTGCTCGATGCCATCAATGTGGCGGCCGGTCCGATGGTCGGCCGCGAGTACGCTGCCCGCCATCTCTCGGCCGAAGACCGCCGGCAGGCGGCATGGATCGTCGACAAGGTCCGCGAGGTGCAGATCGAGGCCGTCAGGAACAGCACGTGGATGAGTGCCGAAGCCAAGGCTGAAGCACAGGCCAAGCTGGCGGCGCTGAAGATCGAGATCGGCACCCCGCTGCGCGACCTCGACTACACCGTGCAGCCGATGGGCCGCGGCTCGTTCGGTGGCAACATGCTGATCGCCTCGACCTGGCGCCATCGCGAGGAGATGAAGCGCATCGGCAAGGGCAATGCCGACCGTCGCTGGGACGTGCTGCCGCAACAGCCGTCGCTGGCCTATGACCTGGCGCAGAACCGCCTGATCGTCACCGCGGCCATCCTGCAGGGCCCGGTGTTCAACGCCAAGGCCGACAGCGCCGACAAGTTCGGCAGCTTCGGCGGCCTGGTCGGCCACGAGCTGACCCGTGCCATCGATGCCAAGGGCGCGCTGGTCGATGCCAAGGGCGAACTGCGCAGCTGGTGGACGCCGGCCGACAAGACCGCCTGGACCCTGCTCGGCAGCCGCGTGGCCGCCCAGTACGGCGCCTATGAGTTCCCGGGCGTGAAGGGCGCCAAGGTCAACGGCACGTTGACCCAGGAGGAGAACCTGGCCGACATCGCAGGCCTGGAACTGGCCTGGGCGGCCTACACCGCACAGGAGCCGAAGGCCAAGCCGGCCCAGCAGCAGGGCTTCTTCCGTGCCTGGGCCGCGTTGTGGGCGCAGCAGCTGTCGCCCAACGAAGCCGCACGCCGCCTGACCGCCGACATCCGCGCGCCGGGCATGTGGCGCACCAACGGCACGCTGGCCAACCTCCCGGCGTTCGGCGCCACCTTCAGCTGCAAGGCCGGCCAGCCGATGCAGCGCAGCGATGCCGAGCAGATCAAGGTCTGGCGCTGAGCCAGCCGGCCGTGACACGAAGGGCGCCCTCGGGCGCCCTTTTTTTTTGCGCATGCAGCACGATCCGCCATTAACACGCGGCATGCTATCGCTGCGCCTTCGTCCTGCAGCGGAGCCCGACCATGGCCCACAAGAACACGATCTGCATCTGGTACGACAGCGAAGCACTCGAGGCCGCCACGTTCTACGCCGGAATCCTGCCCGACAGCACGGTAACGGCCGTGCATCACGCACCGGGTGACTATCCGGACGGCAAGGAGGGCAACGTGCTGACGGTCGAGTTCACCGTCTGCGGCATTCCCTGCGTCGGGCTCAACGGCGGCACCGCGTTCAGGCACAGCGAAGCGTTCTCGTTCCAGATCCAGACCGAGGACCAGTCCGAGACCGACCGCCTGTGGAACGCGATCGTCGGCAACGGCGGACAGGAGAGCCAGTGCGGCTGGTGCAAGGACCGCTGGGGCATCTCATGGCAGATCAGTCCGCGCATGCTGATTGAAGCGGTGACCAGCCCGGACAAGGCCTTGGCCAAGCGCGCCTTCAACGCGATGATGCCGATGAAGAAGATCGACATCGCCACCATCGAAGCGGCGATCCGCACCGCATGACCGCGTGGGATGCGGTCATCGTCGGCGGCGGCCACAATGGCCTGGTCTGCGCGGCCTATCTTGCCCGTGCCGGCAGGAAAGTACTGGTGCTCGAACGCCGTGGCGTGCTCGGCGGCGCAGCGGTCACCGAGGAATTCCATCCGGGCTTCCGCAACTCGGTCGCCTCGTACACCGTCTCGCTGCTGCAGCCTAAGGTGATCGACGAGCTGCAGCTGCACGCGCATGGCCTGCGCGTCGTCGCCCGCCCGGCCAACAATTTCCTGCCGTTGCCTGACGGCCGCTATCTGCTGTCGGCACCCGGCCGTACCCAGGCCGAGGTGGCGAAGTTCTCCGAACGGGATGCGCAGCGCCTGCCAGCCTATGAGGCGAGGCTGGAGGTCTTCGCCGACGTGCTGCGCGCCTGGGCCCTGCGCGCGCCGCCGGACCTCGGCGTCGCAGGCGGCTGGCGCGCATTGCCGGCACTGTGGCGGATGGGCCGGCTCGGCCGGGAACTGGCGGCACTGTCCCCTGCCCTGCGCCAGGAGCTGCTTGATCTGTTCACCCTGTCGGCCGCCGACTATCTGGACCGCTGGTTTGAAAGCGAGCCGATCAAGGCCTTGTTCGGATTCGATGGCATCGTCGGCAACTACGCCAGTCCGTACACGCCCGGCAGTGCCTACGTCCTGCTGCACCACGTGTTCGGCCAATGCAACGGAGTGAAGGGCGCCTGGGGCCATGCGATCGGTGGCATGGGCGCGATCAGCCAGGCCATCGCTGCATCGGCGCGCGCGGCCGGCGCAGAACTGCGCGTGGATGCCGGCGTAAAGCGGCTGCTGGTCGAGCACGGACGCGCGGTGGGCGTTGAGCTGGCCGGCGGGGACGTACTGCGCGCGCGCGTGGTGGTGGCCAACGTCAATCCAAAACTGCTCTACGAGCAGTTGCTGGAACCGGAGCAGGTGCCCGCGGCGACGCGCGAACGCATGGCGCAGTGGCGCTGCGGTTCGGGCACCTTCCGGATGAACGTGGCGCTGTCGCGGCTGCCGGACTTCCACGCCCTGCCCGGCGCCGGTGAGCACCTCAGTGCCGGCATCATCATGGCGCCCAGCCTCGACTACATGGACCGCGCGTGGCTGGATGCACGGCGCGACGGCTGGTCGCGCGAGCCGATCGTGGAGATGCTGATTCCCAGCACGCTGGACGATTCGCTGGCGCCGCCGGGCCAGCACGTCGCCAGCCTGTTCTGCCAGCATGTGGCACCGGTCCTGCCCGGGGGTAGGCATTGGGACGCACATCGCGATACCGTCGCCGACCTGATGATCGCCACCGTCGATCGGTATGCGCCCGGCTTCGCCGACAGCGTGCTCGGTCGGCAAGTGCTGTCACCGCTGGATCTGGAGCGGACGTTCGGCCTGGTGGGCGGCGATATCTTCCACGGTGCGCTCAGTCCCAACCAGCTGTTCTCGGCGCGGCCGATGATCGGCCAGGCCGGCTACCGCGGTGCCCTGCCCGGGCTTTACCTGTGTGGTTCAGGCACGCATCCCGGCGGCGGCGTGACCGGCGCGCCGGGCCACAATGCCGCGCAGGTGATCCTGCAGGATCTGTAGGGGTGTGCCAACCACGGTTGGCACCTGCTGCATCAAATGACCCTGCGGATCATTTGACGCTGCGCAGATGATTCGGACGGTTCGGCGGGCCGGGGGGACGGCGCTTGTTGAACGGTGGCTGGCCGCGCCAGTAGCGGATCAGCAGCCAGCCGAACAACATGCCACCCAGGTGCGCGAAGTGCGCCACGCCCGGCTGCCAGCCGGTCATGCCCAGCACCAGTTCACCGACACCGAACAGGATCACGAACGTGCGCGCCTTCATCGGAATCGGTGGGAACAGCAGCATCACCCGCTGGTTCGGGAACAACATGCCGTACGCCAGCAGCAGGCCGAACACACCACCGGACGCGCCCAGCACCGTGGCCGGATTCTCCAGCAGCGTCCCCACCAGCAGCTGGCAGACGCCGGCGCCGGCCACGCACACCAGGTAGTAGAGCAGGAAGCGCTTCTCGCCCCAGGTCTGTTCCAGCGGCGCACCGAACATGAAAACGGCCAGCATGTTGAAGAACAGGTGGCCGAAGCTGCCGTGCAGGAAGCCGTAGGTCAGCAGCTGCCACGGCTGGAAGTTGCCACCCGGGGAGAACGCATCGAAGCCCTGCTGCAGCGGCTGCAGCATGAACGGCTCGAAGGTCTGGTTGCCGAGCAGGAACGGCTGCTGCAACAGGAACAGAATCGCGTTGGCGATCAGCAGGGCCTTGGTGACGGTTGGCAGTCGCGGGAACATGGGGACACCGGCATGGAACGGTCTCCATCATAGCCGCACCGTCGTGTCGTGTCGGCGACTGCCGCGTGCGGCCCGTTCAGACCCCGGTCGCGCTCAGCCCGGTCCCCACACGGCGGCATCCAGCGCCGCCGCCGGGTCGGACGCCGGCATCCGCACCCGGCCGTTCTCCACCACCACGCCTTCCGCGCGCAGCCGCTGCGACTGTTCCCGCCAGCCCGCCGACCCCTCCGCCATGGCGATGCGCCCGTCAGAACGCAGCACGCGGTGCCAGGGCAGTGTCGGGTCATCGTTCTGGCCGAGAATGCGTGCCGTCAAGCGTGCCCGCCCCGGCAGGCCCGCGCGCATCGCCACCTGTCCATAGCCCATCACCTGTCCCGGCGGGATCGCGTGGATCACCGCCAGGATGCGCGCGCGCGCGTGGTCCGGCGTCAGCGGCGCAGACGCGTCACCAGCAGCACGCCGAGCAGGACCAGCACGGTGCCGGCGATCTGCGCCGGCCCCATCGGTTCGTCGAGCAGCCATAGGCTCATCACGATGGTGGAAACAGGGCCCAGCATACCGACCTGCGCTGCCAGCGAGGAACCCACGCGCTGCACCGCCAGCATGATCGCCAGCACCGGCAGCACGGTGCAGACCGTGGCGTTGACCAGCGACAGCCACTGCACCGGTGCAGGTGCCTGCCACAGCAGTGGCAGCGGATGGGTGATGGCGAAATGCAGCAGCACCAGACCGCTGGCCACGCAGCTGGCATAGGCGGTCAGGCGCACCGCGCCGATCCGTGCCACCACCTGGCCGCTGCCGAACAGGTACAGCGCATAGCTGAGCGCGCTGCCCAGCACCAGCAGGCTGCCGACGATGATCTGCCCGCCCTCCCGCTGCAGATCGTGGCCGAACGCCAGCAGCACCCCCAGGTAGCTCAGCACCAGCGCGGCGACCTGCCAGCGCCCTGGCCGCTGTCGCGCCAGCAGCACGTTGATCAGCAGCACCAGCGTCGGGTTGAGGTAGAGGATCAATCGTTCCAGCGTGACGCTGATGTACTGCAGACCCTGGAAATCCAGCAGGCTGGACAGGTAGTAGCCGGTGAACCCCAGCCACAGCACGCGCGCCCGGTCTGCCCACGACAGCGGCTCGACACGGCGCGAAGCCCACACCGCCATCAGTGCGAACAGGGGCAGTGCCATCAGCATGCGCAGCGCCAGCAGCGTGGTCGCATCGACACCGTGGCGCAGGCCGAGCTTGACGATCACCGCCTTGCCGGATGCGGCAACGGCGCCGATCGCCGCCAGGCCGATTCCCCCCAGGGCGATGCGTGGGGATGCGGTGGCGATGCGCGGGGAGGAGCTTGACATGGGAACAGCGGCGGGCCGCGCAGGGCGGCCCGGGGGTGCGTGTGGACGCCCATTGTCGCATGGCCCGACGCGGCAACCGCAGCGTCAGCGCATCAGCACCACTTCCTCTGCGGAGGTCGGGTGGATCGCCACCGTGTCATCGAACTGGGCCTTGGTCGCTCCCATCTTCACCGCCACCGCGAAGCCCTGCAGGATCTCGTCCGCGGCCTCGCCCAGCAGGTGCACCCCCACCACGCGCTCTTCCGGCCCGGCGCAGACCATCTTGAACAGGCTGCGCTGGGTACCGTTGGCCAGTGCCTGCAGCATCGGCCGGAAACGGCTGTGATAGACCGTCACCTGCTCGAAGCAGGCACGCGCCTCCTCCTCACCCATGCCCACCGCCCCCAGCGGCGGATGCGAAAACACCACGCTGGCCACATTCTCATAGTCCATCTTCGACTGTGGGCGGCCACCGAACAGACGGTCCATCAGCCGACGCGATGCAGCCACCGCCACCGGGGTCAGGCCCACCTTGCCCGCGATATCCCCCACGGCATGGATGCTGGGTACCGCCGTGGTCTGCCATTCGTCCACCTGCACCTGCTCGTGCTCGCCGATGTCGATGCCCAGCGCTTCCAGGCCCAGGCCCCGGCTGTTGCCACGGCGGCCGGTGGCGAAGAACACCGCGTCGAACACGCTGTCCATGGGGCCATCATGGCCGAAGGCGCGGACGCGCTCACCGTCGCGCTGCAGTTCGCGCAGGCGGTAATCAAAGTAGATGCGCACGCCCTGCTGGCGGAGGTTTTCCGCCAGCTGATCGGTCAGCTCGTAGTCGAAGCGTTCCAGCAGGCGCTTGCCGCGTACCAGCAGGCTCACCCGGCTGCCCAGCGCCTGCAGCAGCCCGGCCAGCTCCACCGCGATGTAGCCGCCGCCGATGATCGCGACCTCGGCCGGGGCCGCACGCAGCTCGAAGAAGTCGTCGGATACCAGGCCCAGCTCCGCGCCGGGGATTTCCGGACGCTGCGGGTGCGCTCCGGTGGCGATCAGGATGTGGTCGGCGGTGTAGCGCACGCCGTCGCTGCAGGCCACCGTGTGCGCGTCGAGCAGGTGGCCGCGCGCCGGAATGCGGACCACGCCGGTTTCATCCAGACGCTTGTGGTAGCTGGTATGGATGTTGCTGATATAGGCCTGGCGATGGATCACCAGTTCCTTCCACGACAGTGCCGGTCGTGGCGGCACATCGAAGCCCATCGCGCTTGCCAGGCCGATACGCTCGTGCAGATCGGCGGCCAGCCACATCGCCTTCTTCGGTACGCAGCCAACATTGACGCAGGTCCCGCCCAGTTCGCCGGGTTCCAGCAGCGCCACGCGCTTGCCGTACTGCGCGGCGCGGATGGCGCCGGCCAGGCCGGCAGAGCCGCCGCCAAGGACGATCAGGTCGTAATCATGGGAAGCCGTGTTCATCGGAATCGCTCGGGTCGGTAAGGGGCAGGATCGATCGCTGGCGTGCGGCCACAGACGAGATCGGCGATCAGCTGGCCGGTGCCGGCGCTCATGCTGATGCCGAGCATGCCATGCCCTGCCGCAAGCCAGACGTGAGGATGCGCAGGCGCGCGGCCGATCAACGGTACATCGTCCACGCTCATCGGACGCCAGCCGCACCACTGCTCCTGCAGCTGCGCGCCACGAGGCATGCGCAGGTGGCGATCAGCGGCCAGCTGCAACGCCTGCAGGCGCTGCGCACGCAGCTGCGGGTCGGCACCGGCGAATTCCATCGTGCCACCCAGTCGCAGCGCGTCGCGCCAGGCGATCACGAAGACGGAGTGATCTTTCAGCACGACCGGACGGGCCGGCACCAACGGCGGGCGCGACCAGGTCAGCGAGTACCCCTTGCCGGGCTGGATCGGCACCCGCAGGTCGAGCAGCCGTGCCCATCGCGGCGACCACGGGCCGGTGGCCAGCACCAGTTCGCGCGCGCGCAGCGTGCGTCCGCCGGCCTGTACCCGGACCCCGTGTACGTCGCCGCTGAAGCCCTGCATCTCGACCTGCTCGTCGATCTCGACGCCCTGCGCACGCAGTACCCGCGCCAGCTCCGCAGTGAAACGGTCCGGGCGCAGCTGCGCGTCGCCGGGGAAATGGATCGCACCGGCAAGCCGATCATGGAACGCCGGATTGTCGCGTGCGTAGTGGCCGCCATCGATGCAGCGGGTTGCAATGCCGTGCGCATCCAGCGCCTCGCACTGGGCGATATGCTGATCGAAGCTGCGTGCATCACCGAACACGTAATCCAGGCCGCGCGTCTCGAATTCACAGTCCAGCCCATGGGTTCCCACCCATTCGGCCAGGCGCACGCGGGAATCATTCAACAGCGCAGCGCGCGCGCGCGTGGCCTGCAGCCAATGCCGCGCATTGCAGCGCGCGCTGAACTGCAGCAGCCAGCGCCACAGCGCGGGATCGAGGCGGCTGCGCACATACAGTGGCGCGCGTGGGTCGAGCATCCAGCGCAACGCACGCAGCGGCACACCCGGCGCGGCCAGGGGCGGTGCATGACTGGGCGTGACGGTGCCGCAGTTGCCGTACGACGTCGCTGCGCCCACGCGGCCACGATCGATCACCCGTACCTGCCGTCCCTGTCCGCACAACGCCAGCGCAGTCGCCAGGCCGATGGCACCGGCACCGATCACGATCACGTCATCGCGCGCCCCCTGCATCGGTCAGCCCCTTCCAGCCTCGCGGCGCATCGGCGGCCACTGGCGATAGGTCATCGCCCGCCACAGCCACTCCATCGGTCCGAAGCGGAAGCGGCGCAGCCAGGCATGGGAAAGCGCGACCTGCGCGGCGAACAGCAGCACAGCGAAGAGCAGCTGCACGCTGCGCGGCATCACGTCGAAATAGCCCAGGCCATGGTGGTAGAACACCCAGGTGCACAACAGCGACTGCCCCAGGTAGTGGGTCAGCGCCATCCGGCCGACCGGCGCCAGCCAGCCCAGCCGCGCGCGCCACTGCACGATCCAGGCGAGGTAGCCCAGGCACATCGGCAGCGCGCCGATCATCACCAGCGCCATCGCCGAGGTCACTCCAAGGTCGTAGGCACCGGGTGCCAGGTAAGGTTTCCAGGCCACACCCAGCACGGTGACCAGCAGGCCCAGCGGCAAGGCGACCCAGCGCAGCGCCGCGAACAGGCGCGGATGGCGTTCCGGCGCGGCCAGGGCACCACTGCCGGCCAGTCCACTGCCGATCAGGAACATGCCCAGCACCGCCGGGCCGGTGATCAGCAGCGCCCCCATCGACGAACCAAACTCATGCAGGCGCTGGATGCAGGCCTGGATCCAGTTGCCGTGTCCGTAGACCATGCGCTCCCGGGCGATGCTCTGCTGCGCGTCGACCAGCATCTGCTGCGCGTCCTGCGGCGTTGCCAGTGAAACCATGGCGCCGAGCAGCAGCATCATCGCCGCGCCACCGAGGTAGACGATGACGCCCATCCACGGCAGCCAGCTGCGCGGTGCCTCGCGGCACGCCAGCAGGGGCAGCGACGCCAGCGCGTAGAGCACCAGGATGTCGCCGGACCAGACCAGCAGCGCGTGGCACAGGCCGATCAGCATGAGCCCGGCGCTGCGGCGCAGATAGAACGGAGTGAACTCGCGGCCGGCAGTCTCGGCGCGCTGTACCATCACTGCGAATCCGGCGCCGAACAGCAGCGAGAACAGGGTGAAGAACTTGCCCTGCACGAACACATAGACGAAGGCGTCGGCCCAGTAATCGATCCCCTGCCAACGCACGTCGATACCAGTGAATGCCAGGTCCAGCGGTCCGCTGAAGGCCTCCATGTTCATCAGCAGGACGCCCAGCAACGCGGCCCCGCGCAGTATGTCCAGCACGGCGATGCGGTCGCCGGAGGCGACCGGCTGCAGGGAAGACGAAGCGCTGTTCACAGGACATCCGGCGGGCAGGTCCTTCATTATGCAGCCCGCCTGCGCGCCGTGGACGAGCGCGCGGTGTTCCAGACATGCAACGGCCCGCCGAAGCGGGCCGTTGCTGCCGTCACGATCGCAGGGCGATCAGTGCGCGTGACCGCCGTCGCCGTGAACGTGGCCGTGCTCGATCTCTTCCTTGCCGGCTTCGCGCACGTCGACGATTTCCACGTCGAAGTGCAGGTCCTTGCCGGCCATCGGATGGTTGAGATCGACGTCGACCACGCTCATGCCGACCTTCTGCACGGTCACCGCACGCGGGCCGAAGTTGGTCTGCAGCACGACCTGCTGGCCCGGCGCCAGCTTGGTATTGCCGAAGTGCTTCTTCGGCACGCGCTGGGACAGGCCTTCGCGGCGCTCGCCATAGGCGTCGGCCGCCGTGACGTCGACACTGAAGGTGGCGCCGGCTTCCTTGTCCATCATGGCGTTTTCCAGGCCCGGGATGATGTTGCCGTGACCGATCAGGATCGCCAGCGGCTCGCCGCGGTCCTTGGACGATTCGATCGGCTCCTGGCCGACTTCGGAAACGGTGTAGTGGAAGCGGACAACGCGGTCTTTTTCGATCTTCATGCGCGACTCTGTCTGGTTCTGCCGGAGGCAGACGGGTTGGGGCGGGTTGTCGCCCGGCGGGGACGCCGCCATCATGACGGCCAATCCAAGGTGGCGCATTATCCGGAGAACATGCACATCACGCCAGTTTCGTCCGGCCCGCGCCGGCTGTCCGTGCCCGCCCTGCTGCTGGTCCTGCCCCTGCTGCTGACCGCCTGCGGCGGCGGCAAGGCCACCCGGACGGCGGCGCCCCCGCCGTCGGCGCACTGGCCGGCGACCACCCCGGACAATCCCGAGGCCGCCAATTCAGTACTGATGCGTGCCATCAGCCTGGTCGGCACGCCCTACCGTTACGGCGGCAACACCCCCGAATCGGGCTTCGACTGCAGCGGCCTGGTCGCCTATGTCTACCGCGAGATGCTGGATCTGAAGCTGCCGCGCACCTCGCGCGACCTGGCCGCCGTACAGGGCCCGAGGATCGATCCGAAGCGTCTGGCCACGGGTGACCTGGTGTTCTTCGGCAGCCGCGGCAACGTCACCCATGTCGGCATCTATGTCGGCGAGGGGCGCTTCGTGCACGCCCCCAGCACCGGCGGCACGGTGCGCCTGGACTCGCTCAGCGGGCCCTACTGGAAGGACCACTACACAGGGGCCAAACGCGTCCTTCGCTAAAATGAACAGGCGGCATGTTCAAAATTGAGAATTACGTCACAGTGAAAATAACGATTTTATAACGGAATTTTTAACTTATCAGTGCTTTTACAGGGCATGATGCCCCATCGTTTTTTTTCTGTGACCGACGCGTGACGACTGACGACCTGACGTGCAAAGGCCAGACCGCCGCTTCCCCGCGTAGTGTCCGCCCTGTTCTTCTGGGCTTGGCACTGTGCCTGACCAGCCTCCCCGCCTGGTCGCAGACCGTTCCCTCACGCGCCGACGCTGCTCCGGTCCCGGCGACCGACAATGGCGTACGTGTGACGGGCAAGACCGACACCGCGGCCCCCCAGCGCAGCCGCACCGATGCAGCCGCCAGTGCCACGCTGGCCGCCCTGCTGCCGCACCTGGCCGCAAACGACACCATTCCGCTGATGGACCGCTCGGCCATGGTCGCCGGCGATCTGAGCCGCCTGCTCGCCAACTACGACACCAGCAGCGCTGCCAATGGCAGCGTTGTCGGCAGCGCCGCCGACAATGGCAAGGTGCAGTCGCTGCTGCGGCGGGCGATGACCCTGCTCGGCACCCCCTATCGCTGGGGTGGCAGCAATCCGGACAGCGGCTTCGACTGCAGCGGCCTGGTCGGCTACGTCTTCCGTTCGGCGCTGGGCATCGAACTGCCGCGCGTCTCCCGCGAGATGGCACACGACAACAACGCCGAGCTGATCAACGACCGTGCCGCCCTGGCCGCGGGTGACCTGGTGTTCTTCGGTCGCAAGGGCCGGGTCGACCACGTCGGCATCTATGTGGGTGACGGCCGCTTCCTGCATGCCCCGAGCGCAGGCAAGGATGTGCGGGTGGACACCCTGCTCAGCGGCTACTGGGGCAACAAGTTCATGCAGGCGCGCCGCGTCGAGCTCTGACGCCGCCTTTCCAGGCACCGCCTGATAGCTGAAAGCCGCTGCCCTGCAGCGGCTTTTTCGTTGCCCGCGGAATGCCTGGGATGCGTCTTCCCTTCCCTGGCCCGGCGGGCACGCCCCCAACGAAAAGGCCCGCCAGTCCGGCGGGCCTTCATCTCTCGCATGACAGGCCGCTGCGCGGCGTCTCAGCTGCGTGGCGGCGTAGGGTCCGGGTCATCCACGCCCACGTTGCTGGAGGGATTGTCGTACACCGACTGGTCGAGCAGGCCGGTCTCCTTGGCCACCAGCACCGGCACCAGCATCTGACCGGTCACGTTGGTCATGGTGCGCATCATGTCCAGGATACGGTCGATGGCATACAGGTAACCGATGGTCTCCAGCGGCAGATTGGCGGCACTGAGCACCACGGTGGCCATGATCACGGCCGTACCCGGCACACCGGCAGTACCGAAGCTGCCCAGCACCGAGGCGATCAGCACCACCACGTACTGCTCCGGCGTCAAAGGCACGCCGCTGTACTGGGAGATGAAGACCGCGCACAACGCGGGGTAGATCGCGCCGCAGCCGTCCATCTTGATGCTCGCACCCAGTGGCACCGCGAATGCACCGTAGTCCTTGTTGACGCCCAGGTTGTGGGTGATCGAACGCAGCGCCACCGGCATCGCGGCGAAGCTGGAGGAGCTGACGAAGGCGACCTGCATGCCTGGCGCCGCGCCGCGGAAGAACTTCAGCGGGTTCAGGCCGTGCGCCAGCAGCAGCGCGCTGTAGACGACCACGATGTGCAACGCACAGGCCACGTACAGGGCCAGCACGAAATGCCCCAGCGGCAGCAGCTTTTCGAAACCGTAACTGCCCACCAGGCCGGCAATCAGGCCGAAGGTACCGATCGGGGTGACTTCCAGCACGAAGCGGGTCACCTGGATCATGATGTCGCTCATCTGGCCGACCAGCTTCCGCGCCTCGGTCACCTTCTCGCCCAGCTTGACGATGGCAAAGCCCACCAGGCCGGCGAAGAAGATCACCGGCAGGATCGAGCCCCTGCCAGCGGCCAGCACGGTCTCGCCGGCAGCATTGACGCGGGTGCCGATGCCGGACAGTGCATAGAAGACGTTGGCCGGCACCACATCCAGCAGCACCTGTACCACGCTGGGAACCTCGCGCGGTACATAGTTGCTGGCCATGGACAGCTGCAGGCCACCAGCACCGGGCTGCAGCACGGTGCCCACGCCCAGGCCCACGCACACCGCCAACGCCGCGGTAATCACGAACCACAGGAAGGTGCGGCCACTGAGCGCTGCAACCGACTTCTGGCCATGCAGTGACGAGATCGCGTTGATGACCGCGAAGAACACCAGCGGCACCGCGATCATCTTGATCAGGGTGACATACAGCTCACCGAGCGGACCGAACCACGTTTCCGCAGCGGGGCCGAGCGCCCAGCCGGCCAGCGCACCAAGCACGAAGCCGCCGACCACGCGCTGCCAGAATGGAATCCGCAGCCAGGCAGAGACCAGCGTCATAGGCAATCCAGAGGGGGAAGGAAGGGATGCTGGCACGATAGCCCAAGGCGGCCCGCAGAACGACCGTCCGCCCGGCAAATCAGTGTGTCATCGGCGTGCCTTGCGAGGGCGGGCATAATGAACGTCCCGTTACAGTTTGTGAGATCCCAGCGTCCATGCGCCGTTCCGTCTCCCTGTTGGCCACGTGTGCCACCACCCTGCTGCTCGGCGCCTGCGCCAGCACCACCCCCGCTTCCGCGCCGGCAGGCCTGAAGGTCGCCGTCGAGCCGGTTGCACACCCGGCCGGCGAGACGCCGCAATGGTGGTACCGCAGCGGCGCCGCCCAGGCCGCCGCCAATGGCGCGATGGCCGGCAAGGCCCGGAATGTCATCCTGTTCCTCGGCGACGGCATGAGCCTGACCACCGTGGCCGCTGCGCGCATCTACGAAGGCCAGAAGAAGGGCGGATCGGGTGAAGAGAACCTGCTGTCCTGGGAACGCTTCCCCGCCACCGCGTTCAGCAAGACCTACAACACCGACTCGCAGACCCCTGATTCGGCAGGCACCATGACCGCCATCACCACCGGCGTGAAGACCCACATGGGCGCGATCGGTGTCAGCGCAGGCGCCCGCACCGATTGTGCCGACAGCCTGTCCAAGGGCCTGCTCACCTGGCTGCAGCTGGCCGACAGCGCCGGCCTGGCGACCGGCATCGTGTCCACCGCGCGCCTGACCCACGCCACCCCGGCGGCCACCTACGCGCACTCGCCGGAGCGCAACTGGGAGAATGACACCGATCTGACCGAAGCGGCCAAGGCCGCCGGCTGCAAGGACATCGCCCAGCAGCTGCTGTCCACGTCGCGCTATGGCCGCGGCCCGCTGGTCGCGCTCGGCGGTGGTCGCGGTGAATTCACCACCGTGGAAGAGCGCGATCCGGAATACGACGACAAGGTCGGCCAGCGCCTGGATGGCCGCAGCCTGGTACAGGAATGGCAGCAGGCGCATCCGCAGGGTGCCTACGTGTGGAACAGCAGGCAGCTGGCCGCCGCCGCGAATGCGCCGGCCATCCTCGGCCTGTTCGAGCCGGACCACATGCGCTACGAGTACGAGCGCCCACAGGATCCGGCCGGTGAGCCGAGCCTGGCCGAGCTGACTGCCGCTGCGATCACCAATCTGTCGCGCCATCAGGAAGGTTACGTGCTGATGATCGAAGGCGCTCGCATCGACCATGCCAACCACAGCGGCAATGCCTATCGCGCACTGACCGAAACCGTGGCGATGTCCGATGCGGTGCGGGTGGCGTCGGAAATGACGTCGGCCGACGACACGCTGATCATCGTCACCGCCGACCACTCGCACACCCTGAACTTCGTCGGCTACCCCGCACGCGGCAACCCGATCCTGGGCAAGGTGAAGGACAAGGGCGGTGAGGACGGCGCCGGCAAGCTGGACTACGCGCTGGACGGCAACGGCCAGCCTTACACCACCTTGAGCTACGCCAATGGACCGGGCCACACCGGCAGCACCAACCAGCAGCCGGCGGGCAGCAAGCGCTACCCGCACAACCCGAGCAGCTTCGAGCCGGCCAAGGGGCGTCCGGACCTGCATGATGTCGACACCGAGCATCCGGACTACATGCAGGAAGCGCTGGTGCCGATGAAGTCCGAATCGCATGGCGGCGAGGACGTCGGCATCTGGGCGCGCGGTCCCGGCAGCAAGGCGATCCGCGGCACGCTGGAGCAGAACACGATCTATCACATGATCGTGCAGGCAACGCCGGCGCTGCGCGATCGCCTGTGCCAGGCGGGCACCTGCGATGACAAGGGCGTACCGGTGCAGCTGCCGGCGCCCAAGGCCTTCGAACGCAGCGTCGACGGAAAGTAACGGCACGGCGGACGCAGTGTGCAGCCGGGCCATGCCCGGCTGCATCCCGCCCGTGAGTCGAAGGCGCGGCGCGACCCCGCCGATCACCCTACACTTCACCCGTGACTGCCTTCCCCGCCCTGGTTTCCCTCGATGCACCGCTGCTGGTCGGCTACAGCGGCGGCCTGGATTCGACCGTCCTGCTGCACTGGCTACGGCGCTGCACGCAGGCGGCCGGCGTGGGACTGCGCGCTGTACACGTACATCACGGGCTGCAGCCCGACGCCGATGCCTGGGTCCAGCATTGCCAGCAGCAGTGCGCGGCCCTGGGAATCGAACTGGTCGTACACCGCGTGCAGGTCGAGACCGGCACCGGTCTGGGCCTGGAGGGTGCAGCCCGGCAGGCGCGTCGCGCTGCTTTCGTCGCCTCTCTGCGCGACGGAGAGACGCTGGCCCTGGCCCAGCATCAGGACGATCAGGCTGAAACTTTCCTGCTGCGCGCGTTGCGCGGTTCCGGTGTTGATGGCCTGGCGGCAATGAGCAGGGACAGCATGCTCGCCGGCCACCGGCTGTGGCGGCCGCTGCTGCAGGTCCCGCGCGACGCTCTGCATGACTATGCGCGGGCCCACGATCTGCACTGGATCGAAGACCCCAGCAACGACGACGCGTACGCCGACCGCAACTTCCTGCGCCTGCAGGTGCTGCCGCTGCTGCGCCAGCGCTGGCCGCACGCCGCAGCGGCCCTGGCCGGCAGTGCCGATCATTGCGCACGCACCCGCGGCCTTCTGCAGGAGGAGGACACTGAACTGCTCGCACACCTGGAGGCAGCCCCGCGCGTGCTGTCCTTGCAGCTGCTGCGGCAGGTCTCGCCGGAACGCGCCGCACGCGTCCTGCGTACCTGGGTGGCCAGCCATGGCGCGGCCCCGCTGCCGGGGCGGGTGCTGCAGCAGATGCTCGACGAAATGCTGCCCTCCGCTTGCGACCGGCAGGCACGGGTGCGCTGGCAGGATCACGTCATCCAGCAATGGCGCGAGCATGCCTATCTGCTGCCGGCCGAGCTGCCTGCCCTGCCTCTGGACTGGCAGGAGGAGTGGGACGGCCGGGTGCCCCTGGCCTTGCCTGATGGCGGCCAGCTGCGCCTGCTGGGCGCCGCGATGTTCCAGCAACCCATGCAGGTGCGTGCACGGCGTGGCGGCGAGCGCATCGTGCTGCCGGGACGCAGCCACGCACATGCCTTGAAGGACTGCCTGCAGCGTGAACATCTGGCCCCCTGGCGGCGCGCGCAGCTGCCGCTGCTGTTTGCTGACGGCAACCTGCTGGCCGCCGCCGATGTGGTGATCGCCGCACCGCTGCAGGCCTGGCTGCACGCTCACGACGCCCAGCTGCGGTGGCAGCCGGGTGGCTGGTGAATTGACCCCTGCGCGCGTGCCGTCCACACTTGCCGCATGGCCAAGAAGTCCCCCGAAAACGCCTCCCCTGTTGCCCAGTTCGAGCAGTCGCTCGAATCGCTGGAGCAGCTGGTGGAGCAGATGGAAACCGGCGAGCTGAGCCTGGAAGCGTCGCTCAGTGCTTACGAACGTGGCGTGGGCCTGTACCGCCAGTGCCAGCAGGCGCTGGAGCAGGCCGAACTGCGCGTCCGGCTGCTCAGCGATCCGGCACAGCCCGATACGGCAGAACCCTTCGATCCGCCCAGCCATGACGGCTGAGGCGGCGTTCGCGCGCTGGCGCGACCGGATCGAAAGCCTGCTCGATGCCGCCCTGCCCTCGCCGGCCGATGCACCGCAGCGGCTGCACCAGGCCATGCGCCATTCCGTCCTCGGCGGTGGCAAGCGCATGCGTCCGCTGCTGGTCTATGCCACTGGCCAGTTGTTCGGCGCTCAACCGGAAAGGCTCGACGCGGCCGCGATGGCGGTGGAACTGATCCATGCCTATTCGCTGGTGCACGACGACCTGCCGGCGATGGACGACGATGCACTGCGCCGTGGCAAACCCACCACCCACATCGCCTTCGACGAAGCCACCGCGATCCTGGCCGGCGACGCCCTGCAGACCCGCGCCTTCAGCCTGCTGGCCGAGGCACCACTGCCGGCAACACTGCGCGTGGACTGCCTGCAGGCGCTGGCACACGCCTCCGGTGCCGCCGGCATGTGCGGCGGCCAGGCGCTGGATATCGATGCCACCGGACAGCAGCAGTCGCTGGCCGCGCTGACCCGGATGCATGCGCTCAAGACCGGCGCGCTGATCCGTGCCGCGGTACGTATGGGCGCATTGTGCGGCGATGCGCCGGAGCCGCAGCGGGTGCTGCTGGACGCATTCGCCGATGCACTCGGCCTGGCGTTCCAGGTCCGCGATGACATCCTCGATGTCGAAGCCAGCTCCGAGCAGCTGGGCAAGACGGCAGGCAAGGACCAGGCGCAGGACAAGAGTACCTTCCCCGCCCTGCTCGGCATGGAGGGAGCGAAGGCGCAGCTGCGCGAGCTGGCGGCCCGCATGCAGGCTGCTCTGGCGGGCTACCACGAAGAGGCCGATGCGCTGCGCGCGCTGGCCAGGCTTGCGGTGGAGCGCGATCACTGACGTGGTGCGCAACGAAAACGCCCGGCAATGCCGGGCGTTTTCATGTCCGCATGCAGCCGGTCTTACTTGATCAGGCGCAATGCGAACGGGTAGCGATAGGCTTCGCCGTTGTTGGCCTTGACCGCGGCAATGATGCAGAACACCAGGCTGACCAGTCCGACGATCGGCATCAGGATCGCGCCGATGACCACGATGGTCAGGATGATGCAGACCACCATCGCGATGGCCACGGTGATCTGGAAGTTCAGCGCTTCCTTGGCCTGGTCGGTGACGAAGGACTTGCCGGCGTCGTCCTTGTTGATCAGCCAGATGATCAGCGCGCCGATGAAGCCGGTGAAGATGCCCAGCAGGTGCGCGGCCAGGGCCATGGTGCGCTGGTCTGCCGGGACATCGGCGGTGACCGGCGGCGGGACGTTATCGAATTCACTCACGACAAAACTCCTTTTCATTGGGTGGTCTTGACCCACCGGCATCAGGCCGGTTGCGTCAGGCGGCCATAGCTTACGCCATCGACGCCATCAATCATTACCGGCGATGGTCATCCGCCCCACCAGGATCGAACCGGTCCGGATGTGCGAGCGCGGATCGACATCGCTGCCCACCGCTTCGATCGCCATGAACATCTCGCGCAGGTTGCCGGCAATGGTGATGCCGTCCACCGGGTACTGGATCTCCCCGTTCTCGACACGGAAGCCACCGGCCCCCCGCGAGTAGTCACCGGTCACACCATTGACACCCTGCCCCATCAGCTCGGTCACCAGCAGGCCGCTGCCCATCTGCCGGGCGATGTCTTCCAGCGGCCCGGCGTTGGCCGCCAGCTGCAGGTTGTGCACGCCGCCGGCATTGGCCGTGGTCTGCAGGCCCAGCTTGCGGGCCGAGTAACTGCCCAGTACGTAGCGCTGCAGCACGCCATCGCGGACCAGTGCCGACGCGCGGGTCGCCACGCCATCGCCGTCGAAGGCGGCCGAGCGCAGGCCGCGGCGCAGGTGCGGCAGCTCGTCGATCTGCATCCAGTCCGGGAACAGTCGCTGCCCGGCGCTGTCCAGCAGGAAGCTGGCCTGGCGGTAAAGCGCGCCACCGGACACGGCCGACAGCAGATGGCCCACCAGACTGCGCGCCACTTCCGGGGCGAACAGCACCGGCATGCTGCCCGTAGCCAGCGAGCGCGGTTGCAGGCGGGCGACGGTACGCGCGGCGGCCTGGCGGCCGACCTGGGCCGGATCTTCCAGGTCCTGCCTGGCCAGCGCACTGGTGTACCAGCCGTCGCGCTGCATGCCATCGCCCTGGCCGGCAATCAGCGCACAACCGATCGAATGGTGGGTGCCGCGCTCACGGCCAATGAAACCGTGTGAATTGGCGTACACCGACAGGCTCTGCGAGGTGGACACCGCCGCGCCATCGGAGTTGCGGATCTGCGCGTCGGCCTCGCGTCCGGCGGCCTCGCAGGCCAGCGCCAGGTCCACCGCCTCGTCAGCCTGCAGGGCCCAGGGATGCCAGCCGTCCAGGTCGGGAAAGTCCTTGGCCATCAGGGCGGCATCGGCCAGTCCGGCGGCCGGATCATCCTCGGTGTGGCGGGCGATCGCGCAGGCCTGCTCCACGGTGGCCGACAGGCTGGCCTCGTTCAGGTCGCCGGTGCTGGCGCTGCCCTTGCGCTGGCCGAAGTACACGGTCACGGCAATGCCGCGGTCGCGGGTGGACTGTACGGTTTCCACTTCGCCCAGGCGCACATTGACCTCCAGGCCGCGGTCCTCGCTGCAGCTGACCTCGGCTTGGCTGGCCCCCAGCGCACGGGCACGCTCGAGCAGCTGCTGGGAAAGGTCGGCCAGCCGTTCCAGGCGGGCCGGGCTGTCGTCGCCGACAACCACTTCAGGGGCGATCACGTTCAATGCTTTATCCTGTACAGGTTGGGCCCGGCATCACGCCGGGCGACTTTTTTGAAAGCAGGTGTGGACGATGCGCGGACGCGACGAAGAAACCGGTGAATTCCTTGACAAGAGCCGCAAGCAGAAGCGCGGCGAAGCCCTGGAAGTCCTGGCCCTGGGTGAGAAGCTGGTGTCGCTGACCCCGGCCCAGCTGGCGCGCCTGCCGATTCCGGAGGATCTGCTGCCGCATATCGCCGAGTGCAAGCGCATCACGGCCCACATCGCCCACAAGCGGCAGCTGGCGTTCCTGGCCAAGCACATGCGCCGCGAGGAAGACGAAACCCTGGAGGCGATCCGCGATGCGCTGGACGCCAACAGCGAAACCTCGCGCCGCGAAGTGGCGATGATGCACCGCGTGGAAGACTGGCGCGAGCGCCTGCTGGACGACGGCGACAAGGCGCTGGCCGCGCTGCTGGACGAGTATCCGCAGGCGGATCGCCAGCAGCTGCGCACGCTGGTGCGCAACGCCCAGGCCGAGAAGGCGAAGAACAAGCCGCCGCGCGCCTACCGCGAGATCTACCAGGTGCTGCGCGGGCTGATGCTGCCGGCCGCGCTTGGCCTGAAGGTCGCCACCGACGACGACACCGGCGCCGATCTGGACGACGCGACCGACGAGGACTGAGTCCCCGCCGGCCGGGGCGCTGGCCGGGGCCGTTGCCATGTTCAGGCCTGGGTGCCGCCGACGGTCAGGCCCTCGATCAGCAGCGAGGGCTGGCCGACACCCACCGGCACGCTCTGCCCGTCCTTGCCGCAGATGCCCACGCCCTCGTCCAGGGCCAGGTCGTTGCCGACCATGCGCACCTTCTGCATGGTTTCCGGGCCGTTGCCGATCAGGGTCGCGCCCTTCACCGGCGTGGTGATGCGGCCATCCTCGATCAGATAGGCCTCGGTGGCCGAGAACACATACTTGCCACTGGTGATGTCGACCTGGCCACCGCCGAAGTTGACCGCGTACAGCCCCTTCTTCACCGAGCGGATCATCTCCTGCGGATCGTGCTGGCCGGCGCGCATGTAGGTATTGGTCATCCGCGGCATGGTCAGGTGCGCGAACGACTCGCGGCGCGCGTTGCCGGTCGGTGCCATGCCCATCAACCGTGCATTGAGGCTGTCCTGCATGTAGCCGACCAGGATACCGTCCTCGATCAAGGTCGTGCACTGGGTCGGATGGCCTTCATCATCGACGTTCAGCGAGCCGCGACGGCCGTCCAGGGTGCCGTCATCGACGATCGTCACCCCCGGGGCCGCCACGCGCTCGCCGATGCGACCGGCGTAGACGCTGGTGCCCTTGCGGTTGAAGTCGCCCTCCAGCCCATGGCCGACCGCTTCATGCAGCAGCACGCCAGGCCAGCCCGGGCCGAGCACCACCGGCATCACACCGGCCGGCGCCGGCACCGCGTCCAGGTTCACCAGCGCCTGGCGCAGCGCCTCGCGGGCGAACGCTTCCGGCCGGCCATCGGCGAACAGTTCTTCGTAGCCATAACGGCCACCACCGCCGGCATAGCCGGACTCGCGGCGACCGTTCTGCTCGACGATCACCTGCACGTTCAAGCGCACCAGGGGGCGGACGTCGGCACCCAGAACGCCGTCGCTGCGCGCGATGAGCACGGTGTCAACGCCACCGGACAGGCTGACCATCACCTGCTTCACCCGCGGATCGGCCGCACGCAGATAGCCATCCAGGCGCTTGAGCACTTCAACCTTGGCCTCGTTGCCGAGCCCATCGATCGGATCCAGCGCCGGATACAGCGCGCGTGCATTGCCGCGCAGCAGCGAGCGGCCCGCCTGGGCACCGCCCTCGCGCGAAATCGCGCGTGCCGACTGCGCCGCCGCCAGCAGCGCATCGGCATGGATGTCATCGGAATAGGCGAAGCCGGTTTTCTCGCCGGCAATGGCACGCACGCCGACCCCCTGCTCGATGGAATGGGCACCGTCCTTGACGATGCCGTCTTCCACGCTCCAGCTCTCACGCCGGGCGTGCTGGAAATAGAGGTCGCCGAAATCGACACCGGGGCCGAGCAGCTGGCCGAAGGTGCGCTCCAGTCCAGCGGTATCCAGGCCGCCGGGGCGCAGCAGGCGGTCTTGGGCAAGCGTCAGGGCGATATCAGTCATGGCTCTCGATCTGGGGATGCAGGGGCACTCAGGCAAGCCCCGGGGAATGGGAGGCCGCGCTCAGCGCGACCGCGGCAGGTCGGTCACGGCCGGTGGAAGGGTCGGCGCAGGTGCGGGAGCCGGCGGGGTCCGTTCGCGGCTGCGTTCGATCACCTCCACCTTCGGCTCCTTCCAGGGACCGGTCACCTTGTAGGTACGGGCGCCGATCTCACCCAGCGGCTTGGACAGCACCGCATTGGTCGCCGCCCCCAGCGCCGCCCCGACCGGGCCACCGGCCACTGCGCCGACCACGGTCAGCAGATTGCCGGCACGCGGATTGACGTCGATGGTCTGGTCGAACTGCTGCTGGCGCAGGTCGGCTTGGCCGCGGATGGTGATGTTCGCCGCAGGCCCTTCGATCAGCACCTTGTCGGTGCGGGCCACGCCCTGGCCGAACTGCAGGCTGCCCTCGATCTGGTTGAACGCGAAGCCCTTGGAGAAGAAATCACGGAAGTCGAACATCAGCCGCCGCGGCAGCTGGGCCACGCTGAGCAGACCCAGCACGCGACCGGCACCGGGGTCCAGTTCCAGCAGCTGACCGTTGCGCGCATGGATATCCAGCTGGCCCTGCAGATTGCCCAGCTGGAAGTCCGACGGCCCGCCATTCCACGACGCCTGCAGCTGCGCCTGGCCGGCGCCGCCACGCAACTGGCCACCGTAGTCGAGATTCTGCATCAGCGCGCCGAGATCCTCGCTGCGCACCTGCGCGTTCAGTTCGGTGCGGGCGCCGCTGCTGCTGCCCAGCCAGCGGCCGGTGATGTCGATCTCCTGGTCGGGCGCGCGGAAGCGCAGGGTCTGCACCTCCAGGCCGTTGCCCCGCGGGCGGGTGCGCAGCACGGCCTGGCCGAGCGCCACCTTGCCGAACTTCAGGTCGGCGATGTCCAGCGCGAACGGCGGCAGTCTGGCCGGATCCATGTCGTTGGCGCCGGCCTGCACCCGGGCCGGTGCCGCTGGCGCACCGGACGCGGCCGGCGGTGACTGCCAGTACACCCGGTCGAGCTGGCCGCTGATGGTGCCGCCCTCGGCATTGGGCACGCTCAGGCGGCCAGCCAGCGAAGGGCCGTCCAGGCGCACATCCAGCGCCTGCGCGCCCGGGCGCAGTTGCAGGCGGGTCTGCTCGAACACCCCTCCGATCAGCATCAAGCGGCCGACCTGCACGTCGATCGCCCGCAACGGCATCGGATCGCCGTCGCCGTCTCCGCCGCGGGCCAGGCCGATCCACTCCAACGCGTCCAGGGTCGGGCTGTGACCGTTGACCGCCAGCCCGCTGGAAGGCGGCTCGCGGTCGACCTGGCCGCTGCCCAGGGTCACCTGCACGCCGGTCTGATTGTTATGGCTGCGCGCGGCCAGGGCCAGGCGCTGGCCAAACGCCACGTCGATACGGCCATCCCCCATCGGCAGCTGCGCAGTCACGGTGGTGGCCAGTGGCTCGTCGGCGGGCTTGTCCAGCGGGGCGGGAAGATCCAGGCGCGTGCCTGCCAGATCCGAGCGCAGGCGCAGTTCGCTGGGAGGAGCGGGCGCGCCTGGCGCGACCTTCGGCAGGTTGACGGCGATGGTCCAGGGCGAGGTACCGGTGATGTAGGGCTTGAGCCAGGCCATTTCCGGCGCGCGGTCAATCAGCACGCCTGCATCAAGGCGCGCCGAAAGCTCCGACTCAAAGGCCAGCTTCGGGTCACGCACGAACCCACCCGCGCGCAGGCTCAGTTGGCCGTCCTGGCCCAGATGGCGCACCGCCAGTTGCTCGGCGGCAAAACCACCGTTGCCGTAGCGGGCCAACCCACGCATGTTGTCGAATTCCAGCGCGAAGCGCTTCTCCACCAGCTTCACGCCGGCCAGATCGACCGTGCCCTGCAGGTGACCTCCCCCTTCGTCGGCATGCAGCGGCTGCAGCAGGTCGAAGGTCACCTGCGCCGGCCCGGTGGCGGTCAGGTTGTCCAGCGTCTCGCCGTATTCCTGGTGCAACGGGCTCTGCCGCAGCAGCGCCAGCAGCTTTCCGGCTTCGCTGCGGGTATCGGCACGCACGTACAGCGGCTGCTGGCCGAAATCCTTGATGCCGGCCTCGAAGTGCTGCACCGGCACGCCTGCCAGGTCACCGCGCCCCTGCATGTGGAAGCCAGGACCGATGAAGGCGATGTCGGCGTCAACCTGGCTCATCAGCGGCCAGTCGCGCTGGAAGCGGATGTCGCCGCGGGTGATATGGCCGGTCGCCTCGAACCGCCCGTCGTTGTTGTCGAAGGGCCAGTCGTCGAGGTCACCGGTGACCAGGCCGATACCATCACGCACCTGGCCGCCGGCCAGCGCCATGTCCAGCCAGTCGGTGGCACCCTTGCTCATCCTGGAATGGATCCAGAAGCGCTTGGCGGCCGTCATCGGTACATCGTCCAGCTTGGCCGCCAGCTGCAGCCACGGACGCGTGCCATTGCCCTGGAACCAGACACCGCCGCGCAGATCGGCTGCGTAATCCGTGCCTTCCACACGCAGGGCGGCCGTGCCGATGCGCCAGCCGCCGCCTTCGTCGCGCCACCCCACCACTTGGCCTGCCAGGTGCAGGTCATGGCGCACGCCGAAGCCGGTCGGCCAATCGAACTGGAGCTCGCGCTGCGGCTGCAGCTGCAGGCGGAAGCCATCGGCGTCGCCTTCGAAATGGCCGCCCAGCCCACGCAAGCCAGGTGCGTCACCGACGCTGGCAAAACCCAGCGACTGCAGCTCGCCCTGGGCCCACAGCGGACCGTTGCGCTTGCCGGCCAGCTGCAGTTCCCGCAGATCCAGCTGCGGCTTTGACAGGAACAGCCAGCGCCGCAGGCCAGGGTCCAGGCGGTCACTCAGCGCCAGCGCACGCAGCGCGGTGCCGGCCTGCACCGCCCCGCTGCGGATGCCCAGTTGCGTGCCGACCTGCAGTTGCAGTCCATCAAGCTGCTGCGCGCCGGTGTCGTCCACCAGCCGCAGGCGCGGTACCTGCATCGCCCATCCGTCCGCCTGCCGCTGCCAGCGCAGCAGCGCCTGCATGCGCTGCAACTGCAGCCGCGGCACTGCCAGCCCCGGCATCGGTGCGCCGTCGATGCGCAGATCCCGCAGATCCGAATCGGTGGTCAGCGCCACGGGGACGAAATCGCGCAGGGTCAGCCACACATTGAGTTCGCCGCGTCCTTCACGCAGGCGCACGCCGCCGGCCGCCAGCAACGGCGACCAGGCGCGGAAATCGATGGGATCGGCGCCCAGCCATGCCTCGCCGTCGCCACGCACACGGTCCACATCCAGCACGGCGGTCAGCGGCAGTGCGTCGGTCTGGGCCCAGGCCCGCACGCCTACCCGCAGGCGGTCGCCATTGACGCGCAGGCGCAGATCGACGCGCGGCAATACGGTGTCGATGCCGAGTGCCGGGGCCTGCACGCCCAGCCGGCCGCCGATCACCTGCAGCTCGCCCAGCCGGCGCAGCGCCTCCAGCGGGTCACCACCGCTGCTGGGCTGCGGCAGGCCACGCACCGACCAGCGACCGTCCTCGCTCTGCTGCAGATCCAGGGCCAGGCCGCGCAGACGCAGCTCGGTCAAGGAACGGCCCGGCAGCAGGCCGCTGTACATCGACACCAGGATTTCAGCCTCGCCGACCGCCAGGCCCTGCCCGGCGCCGATGCGCAGGCCCTTCAGCTGCAGCAGCGGGCCACGACGGGTCCACGCCGTGTCCAGCTGGTCGAAACGGACCGGCTGGCCTGCGCGCTCGCTCAACCAGGCGGCGATCCTGTCGGGGTGTCGCTCGGCCAGCGGCAGCAGCTGGCTGAAGGTGCCCACCAGCAGCGCCAGCCCGACCAGGGCCACCGCACAGGCAGCAATGAGATGACGGCGGATCCTTCGCAGTCGCAGGCGCGGCGGCGCGCTCATCGGCCGCCGCCGACCTTCTGCCGGCGTGGATCAGAGCAGCACAACATCGAACTGCTCCTGCAGGTACTGCTCATCCGCCTGGAAACGGATGCTCTTGCCGAGGAACTCTTCCAGCTCTGCCACCGCCGCGGATTCCTCATCGGTGATGCGCGCCACCACCTTGGTCGACGCGATCACCAGCAGGCGCGCGGCATCGAACTGGCGCACCGCGCGGGTGATCTCGCGGAAGATCTCGTAGGTGACCGTTTCGGTGGTCTTGATGGTGCCGCGACCGCTGCACTGCGGGCAGGTCTCCGACAGCTGGCGCTCCAGGCTTTCGACCGTGCGCTTGCGGGTCATCTCCACCAGGCCCAGCGGCGAGAAGTCGTAGACCGTGGTCTTGGCATGGTCCCGCGCCAGCGCCTTTTCCAGGGTCCGCAGCACCTGGCGGCGGTGCTCGGCATCGTCCATGTCGATGAAGTCGATGATGATGATGCCGCCGAGATTGCGCAGGCGCAGCTGCCTGGCCACGGCCTGCGCCGCCTCCAGGTTGGTGCGGAACACCGTCTCCTCCAGGTTGCGCTGGCCCAGGAACGACCCGGTGTTGACGTCGATGGTGGTCATCGCTTCGGTCTGGTCGATCACCAGGTAGCCACCGGACTTCAGCGGCACCTGCTTGTCCAGCGCGCGGCCGATCTCGTCCTCCACGCCGAACATGTCGAAGATCGGGCGATCGCCGGAGTACAGCTCCAGCTTCTCGGCCAGCACCGGCATGTACTTGGCCACGAAAGCCTGCAGCTGCGCGAACGTTTCCTTGGAATCGACCTTCACCTTGTCCACGTCCTTGCGGATCAGGTCGCGCACCGAACGCAGCGGCAGGCTCAGGTCTTCATAGATCACGCTGCAGGGGGTGGCGTCGCGGCCGCGGCGCTCCACCACGTTCCAGACCCGCGACAGATAGGCGATGTCTTCGGCGATGGCTTCGGCCGGCTGCCCTTCGGCGTTGGTGCGCACGATGTAGCCGTAGCCGCCGTGCTGTGCCGACAACTCGGTCACCAGCGCCTTCAGGCGCGCGCGCTCGGCCTCATCCTCGATGCGCGCGGAGACGCCCACCACTTTCGATTGCGGCAGCAGCACCATGTAGCGCGACGGGATGCTGATCTGCGTGGTCAGCCGCGCGCCCTTGGTACCGATGGGATCCTTCACCACCTGCACCACGATGTCCTGGCCGTCGCGCAGCAGCTCGACGATCGGCACGCTGGCCGGTGGTGGCAGCGTGGTGTTCTCGGTGTCGGCACTGGCCACCGGCGCTGGCCGCACCACGTCGTTGGCATGGAGGAACGCAGCGCGCTCAAGGCCGACCTCGACGAAGGCGGCCTGCATGCCCGGCATCACCCGCTGCACCTTGCCCTTGTAGATGTTGCCGACCACACCCCGGCGCCAGCCGCGCTCGATGTGCAGTTCCTGCAGCATGCCATTCTCGATCACCGCGACCCGGGTCTCGCGTGGGGTCACATTGACCAGGATTTCCTCAGACATCTGCAGCCTCCCTGGCGGCGTTGGCAATGGGAGCCGGCACGCCGCAGCGCGCCAGCAGACGATCGGTGTGCAGCAGCGGCAGCCCCATCACACCGGAGTAGCTGCCGGACAGGTGTTCGATCCAGCGCTCGGCCCCACCCTGGATGGCGTAGGCCCCGGCCTTGTCCAGCGGCTCACCGGTGGCCACATAGGCGGCGATGTCGGCGGCGCCGATCGCAGCGAACGTGACCTCGGACACCACCAGTTCGCTGTCCAGCCCGGCCGCGCCGACCACCACCACGGCCGTCATCACCTGGTGCGTGCGTCCGGCCAGGCGCGTCAGCATTGCCCGGGCATCGGCGGCATCGACCGGCTTGCCGAACACCTCGCCATCAAGCACGACCTCGGTGTCCGAGCCCAGCACCCGTGCGTCCGGGTCATCGGCCAGCACCCGGGCCAACCCGGCGCGCGCCTTGTCGGCCGCAACCCGGCAGACGTACTGTTCGGCGCTTTCACTGGGCGCGCGCTGCTCGACAACCTCCAGGTCAAGCGCCTGGAAGGGGCGTCCGAGTCGGGCCAGCAGCTGGTTGCGTCGGGGGGAGCGGGAAGCAAGATAGAGCATCGGCACAGCATAACCTGAGGCCGCCGCCTGAATCGTCGGCAACCTGCTCCCGCGTGCCTTCAACCCCGAACGGACTCACAGCGCGTTCATCGCTACGACACCACCCTCACGCCACAACAAGGAGATCCCATGCGCCTGACCGCCTCCCCGCTGCTGCTTGCCCTGTCCCTCGCCCTTGGAGCCTCGATGTCCGCCCATGCCGCCCCGCCGCCGCCGATCGCCGCCCCGGCCGAGGGCACCCTGCTGAACATTTCGGCCAACGCCGAAGCGACCCGTGTGCCGGATGTGGCCACCCTGTCGGCCGGCGTGGTCACCCAGGCCGCCGACGGCAACAGCGCCATGCGCCAGAATGCGCAGCAGATGGACAAGGTGCTGGCCGCGATCAAGGCGGCCGGCATCGCCGAGCGCGATGTGCAGACCAGCGGCGTCAGCCTCAACCCGCAGTACCGCTATGCCGACAACGAAGCGCCGAAGATCACCGGCTACCAGGCCAGCAACACCGTCAGCCTGAAGGTCCGCGACATCGCCAAGCTGGGCCGGGTGCTCGATGCGCTGGCCGCCCAGGGCGCCAACCAGATCAACGGCCCCAGCTTCGAGATCGACCAGCCGGAGCCGGTCTATGACGAAGCCCGCTTGGCCGCGCTGAAGAAGGCACAGGCGCGCGCCCAGACCTATGCCAAGTCGCTGGGCCTGCAGGTGCGCCGCATCGTCAGCATCTCTGAAAACAGCAACGGCGGCTTCCGCCCGGTGCCGATGATGCGGGCACAGATGGCCTCGGCCGCCATGGACAAGGCCACGCCGGTCGCGCCGGGCGAATCCACCGTTTCGGTCAACCTGGACGTGGTGTTCGAGCTGGGTCGCTGACGACCGGGCACGGCGGGGGCACTGTCCGCCGGACAGCGCCCTGCCCTGATCTGCTGCCCACGGGGCCGGATGCCTTTCCAGCGGAAAGGTCTCCGGCCCCGTTGCGTAGATGAAGGCCAGTTCAACATCGCCTGACATGCCTCTAGGCAGTGGCGGCCACGACGCGCTAATGCTTGGCTGCCAGCCGCGTGCGGCAAACCCCGATGGCGGCCCTGGTGCGTTGACGTCTTTCGACACTGGCACGGAGGTGGACCATGGTTCGTACGTATCCCGTTGCATCCGCGCACTTCGACCCCGCCCGCATCGCCGCCTGGAGCGCGGCCATCGCACTACATCTGCTGGCGTTGCTGCTGCTGCTCATCCCCGCCACCTACCAGGCGGTACAGGCCCCGCGTGACACGACCACGGTCCGCTGGATCGAAAAGGTCGAGACACCGGAACCTCCGCCGATCCTGCCCACCGAACCCGAACAGGTGAAGGTCGCCCCCCGCTCCCAGGCGGTGCCGACCGCACCGGCGCTGCCAGCCCCCACCGCAACGGTCGAAGACGCGCCGGGCATCGTCCTGCCGGCCGCCGAACCGACCGCCGTGATGGCGCCGCCGACGCTGGCGGCAGCTACGCCGCTGGCGGGAGCCCAGCTGCAGTACCGCAGTGCGCCGCCCCCGGCCTATCCCATCCCCGCGCTGCGCAACCGCGAACAGGGCACGGTCCTGCTGCGCGTGGAAGTGGACAGCAACGGCCAGCCTGTTGCGGTCAGCATCGAACGCAGCAGCGGTTCGCGCAGCCTGGACCAGGCCGCACGCCAACAGGTGCTGCGCCACTGGCGGTTTGAGCCCGCCCAGCATGACGGCGTGGCGGTGCCTGCCATCGGCATGGTGCCGGTGCAGTTCTCGCTGCCCGACTGACCGCTGCACCGGCCCCGCCGCACGCCCGGGCGGGAAACCCGCCCCGGGTTTCCAATACCCCCCCCGCCCCGGCCCGCGGGGCCCCTTAAACAAAAATTAACCCCAACGTGACCAGCCCGGAACCCATAATTGCCCCGCCCCGGCCTGATCCGGCGACAGCCCTCAACGCAAGGTTTTCCAGTTAGGAGAGAAGCTGTGAAACACCCGATCCATCGGCCCGCCAGCCGCCGTGACACCCTGGCATCGTCCATCACTCACATCCTTACCGGCAGCGCCCTGCTGCTGGCCGGCGCCGTGGTTTCCTCCTCCGCCTTCGCCCAGGAGCAGGCCACCAATCTCGACCGCATCACGGTCACCGGCTCGAACATCCCGCGCACCAATACCGAGACACCGTCCCCGGTGCAGGTGGTGACCCGCCAGGAGATCGACCGCACCGGCAAGACCACGGTCGCCGAATACCTGCAGACCCTGACCGCCGACGGTTCCGGCTCGATTCCCAAGACCTTCGGCAACGGCTTTGCCGGCGGCGGCGCCGGCATCTCCCTGCGTGGCCTCGGCGCCGGCTCGACGCTGGTGCTGTTGAATGGCCGCCGCATGGCCACCTACGGCCTGGCTGACGATGGCCAGAAGGTCTTCACCGATCTGAGCACCATTCCGCTGGATGCGGTGGAGCGCGTGGAAGTTCTGAAGGACGGCGCATCGGCGATCTATGGCTCCGACGCCATCGCCGGCGTGGTCAACATCATCCTGCGCAGCGATTTCCAGGGCGCGATCCTGCGCGGTTCCTACGGCGTCTCCGGCGACGGCGACGGCGATGCCAAGAAGGCGACGCTGACCGCAGGCACCGGCGACCTGGCCACCGATGGCTGGAACGCATTCTTCAGCCTGGACGTCGGCAAGACCGACGCGATCAAGATCGGCGATCGCAAGAACCGCAAGTGGATCGGCACCGGTGACATCCGTCGCTGGGGCTATTCCGCCGCCGACGCGCAGTTCCTGGGCGGTGCCTACCTGTCCGGTGGTACTGCCGGTGGCGTGGGCCCGAACGGCTCGGTGTTCGACGACCGCAATGTCGACGACGACAATCCCGCGTTCCTGGTGGCTCTGCCGGGCTGTGCCAATCTGACCAGCATTCCCGGCCAGACCGATGCGACCGCACAGCAGCAGGGCTGCCTGTGGGATCCGGCGCAGAAGTTCCGTGACCTGAGCCCGGAAGAGAAGTACATCAACGTGTTCGGACGTGCCAGCTTCGCCTTCGGCGAAGGCGGCGAGATCTACACCGAGATCGGCTACTCGAAGAAGGAAACCACCTTCAGCAACACGCCCTCGGGCGTGTCCGGCGGCTGGGGCTACCCGGAAGGACCGGTCAACGCCAACAGCGGTTCCGGTGCCACCGTGCTCGGCCCGGATCATCCGGACAACCCGATTCCCGGCCAGGCCTCGCGCCTGCGCTATTCGGCCTGGGACGTTGGTCCGCGCGTGACCAACAACACCAACGAGTTCAACCGCTTCCTGGTGGGCGTCAAGGGCAACTGGGGCGACTGGAACTATGACACCGCCTACCTGCACTCCGGCACCGACCTGATCAACCGTCGTACCGGCTTCCTGCACTACGACAACGTCCGCTGTGCACTGGCCAACCCGAACTGTGCCGGTGGCGTATGGCGCATCGGCGACAACGCCAACCTCAACTCGCAGGCGCTGTACGATTTCATCTCGCCGGAGATCAGTGCACGCGCCAAGTCCAGCCTGGACATGTTCGACTTCACCGTGTCGCGCAGCCTGATGGACCTCAAGGGTGGCCCGCTCGGCCTGGCGATGGGCACCGAGTGGCGCAAGACCAGCAACAGCCTGACCCCGCAGACGTTCACCGACACCGGCGACATCATCGGCCTGGGCTACTCGGCCTATGACGGTACCCAGAACGTGTACGCCGGATACGTCGAACTGTCCGCGCCGGTGCTGGAACAGCTGGAGCTGTCCGGTGCACTGCGCTACGACAAGTACGAGAGCGGTGAAGGCAAGGCGACGCCGAAGCTGGGCGTGAAGTGGACCCCGGCCGACTGGATCGCGCTGCGCGCCAGCTACGCCGAAGGTTTCCGCGCGCCGAACCCGGCCGAGAACGGCGACGGTGGCCTGGCCGCCTTCTCCAACGCCCGCGACCCGGTGCGCTGCGCCATCAGTGAAGCCGAATGCACCGCACGCTCGGTGGCGATCATCACCCGCCCCAACAGCGACCTGAAGCCGGAGGAATCCAAGAGCTATTCGGTGGGTATCGTGCTGCAGCCGACCTCCTCCACCTCGATGACGGTGGATGCGTGGCAGATCAAGCGCACCAACGAAATCGCCCAGGGCAGCACCGCCGACGCCATTGCCGCCGGCAACGTCCTGCGCGACACCAACCTGCTCAACGGCATTGCCGGCACCGGCAGCATCCTGGCGGTCAACACGCAGTACATCAACGCCGCTTCCACCCGCGTGCGCGGTATCGACACCGATATCCGCCAGACCTTCGATATCGGTCCGGGCCAGCTGGAAATGGATCTGCAGTGGAGCCATGTGCTGAAGTTCGAGCGCACCGATGCTGACGTGACGGTCGACTACGCCGGCACCCACGGCAACTGCGACGTCACCAACTGCATCGGCACGCCGAAGGACCGCATCAACTTCGGCACCACCTGGAGGCAGGGCCCGTGGAGTGTCAGCGGCGTCGCCAACTACATCAGCAAGCTGGAGAACAAGGACCGCCGTGGCGGCGACTACCTGGCGTTCTACGAGGATGGCTCGCCGGTCGAGAAGATCTCCTCGTTCACCACCTTCGACCTGTCCGGTCGTTGGAACATCACCGAAGCCTTTGAACTGAACGCATCGGTGCAGAACGTGTTTGATCGCATCGCACCGCTCGATCCGACCACCTATGGCGGCGTGAACTACAACCCGCTGCACTTCAGCGGAGCCATCGGCCGCTACTTCACTGTCGGTGCCAAGTACACCTTCAACTGATCGTCGCTGCAGCATCACCTTCGGAGGCCCGGCCACATGCCCGGGCCTCCGTCGTTGCAGATGTTGCATGCGGCTTCACGGCACTGCCGCTACTGTGCCCCTGCGGCCGCGCTGCCGCAGGGGAGATTCATGGCTGCGACCTCACAAAGGCTGGGCCTGGCTGCACTGACCGCTCTGGTGGTCGGCTCGATGGTCGGCGCCGGCATCTTTTCCCTGCCACAGAACGTGGCGCGCAGCGCCGGTCCGGCCGCCGCGATCATCGGCTGGGCGGTGAGTGGCGCCGGCATGCTGATGCTCGCCTTCGTGTTCCAGGCCCTGGCCAACCGCCGGCCGGACCTCGATACCGGCATCTACGCGTATGCGCGGGAAGGCTTCGGCAACTACATCGGCTTCTCCGCGGCATGGGGCTACTGGGTTGCCTCGGTACTCGGCAACGCCAGCTTCTTCGTGCTGATCTTCAGTGGCCTCGGCCACTTCATGCCGGTGTTCGGTGAAGGCAATACGCCGGCAGCGGTGGCTGCCTCGTCGCTGTTGCTATGGACCGTGCACCTGCTGGTGCTGCGCGGCCTGCGCACTGCCGCCATCGTCAACGGCCTGGTCACGGTGGCCAAGCTGCTGCCCATTGCGTTGTTCCTCATCCTGGCCGCCGGCGCGTTCCGCATGGACGTGTTCGGCGCCGATTTCCTGGGTACCCCCGCACTTGGCGATCTCGGCCAGCAGCTGCGCGGCATGATGCTGGTGACCGTATGGGTGTTCATCGGCATCGAAGGCGCCAGCATCTATTCCCGGCGCGCTGCGCGTCGTGCCGATGTAGGGCGCGCGACCGTGATCGGCTTTCTCGGCGTATGGCTGCTGCTGGTCCTGGTGAGCCTGTTGTCGATGGGCGTGCTGTCGCAGGCCGAGCTGGCCGCCCTGCCCAATCCATCGATGGCCTACGTGCTGCGCGCCATCGTCGGCGAATGGGGCGCGACCGTGATCATCATCGGTTCGATCATCTCGGTGCTTGGCGCCCTGCTGGCCTGGGTACTGCTGTGCGCCGAGGTGCTGTATGCGGCTGCCGGCGACGGCACCATGCCCGCGTTCCTTGGCCGCGAGAATGCGCGCGGCGTGCCGGCCAATGCGCTCTGGCTGAGCAACGGCCTGATCCAGTTGTTCCTGCTGCTGGTGCTGGTGAATTCCGGCAGCTATACCGGCCTGGTACTGCTGGCTGCATCGATGAGCCTGGTGCCCTATTTCCTGTCCACGGCATTCGGCGTGCAGCTGGCCTGGCGTGGTCAGGCCTATGCGGGCGGCGAAGCAGGAATCCGCTGGCGCGACTTCAGCGTCGCGCTGCTGGCGAGCGCGTATGCGCTGTGGCTTGTGTATGCCGGTGGCCTGCACAACCTGCTGCTGTCGGTGCTGTTGTATGTGCCGGGCGTAGCGCTGTTCGCGCTGACCCGTCGCCAGCGTGGCGAACAGGTGTTCACGCCTTGGGAGTGGGTGCTGTTCGGCGCCATCCTGGCCGTTGCGATCGCCACACTGGTGGCGTTCTGGCGAGGAGCGCTGACTCTGTAGAGCAAAAAAAAACCTGCATCTCGCGATGCAGGTTTCTGAAAGTGGCGCCCGAAGTTGGACTCGAACCAACGACCCCCTGATTAACAGTCAAGTGCTCTAACCGGCTGAGCTATTCGGGCAGACGAACAGTATAACGGCTCTTCACGCGCGATGGTAGGGGTGATTTGCAATCATTGCGGCGGCCCGGTACAGCTGTTCCGCCACGACCAGCCGCACCAGCATGTGCGGCAGCGTGAGCGGACCAATCGACCACTTCTCGTCGGCCAGTGCCGAAACTTCGGGCGAATGCCCCTCGGGACCGCCGATCAGGAACGCCAGGTCCCTGCCCTGTCCCCGCCAATGCTCCAGGCGCTGCGCCAGCTGTTCGGAACTGAGCTGGCGGCCGGGCACATCCAGCGCCACGACGTAGGCATTCTTCGGCAGCGCGGCGATCACCCGCCGGCCCTCGTCCTCGGTGGCACGGCGTGGATCGCGGCCTTTGCCGCGCAGGCCGGGCTCGATCTCGACCAGCTCGAACGGCAGCCAGTGCGAGAGCCGCTTCTGGTACTCGGCGAACCCCTGCGCGACCCAACTGGGTGCGCGTTCACCGGTGGCGATCAGGCGGGCTTTCATCAGCGCTCCTCGAAAACGTCGAGGGCGCCCAAGGCCCCCGGGAAAGGGTTGAAAAAACAGCGGGGCAGGCCCCAAAGTAGGCGCAGGAAGGGGGCGGGGGACCCCCCCCCCCCCCCCGTGGTGGCGCTTCCCCGGGTGGCCTGCTGGCGGTCTTTCATCCGCGTCCCTCAAAACCGCCCCCGCCGCCTGCGGCGCCCTCGAAGGGATGCATCAACGTGCGGCTCAGGCCACTTCGTCGTCGCTGGACGGCGGCTGGTCACCGACCGTCCACAGGCGCTCGAGGGCGTAGAACTCACGCACGCGCGGCAGCATCACGTGGACGATCACGTCGCCCAGATCGACCAGTACCCACTCGGCTTCGCGCTCGCCCTCAACCCCGAGCGGCATCACGTCGATCTTCTTGGCGAAGCGCACGACCTCGTCGGCGATCGACTTGACGTGGCGGGTCGAAGTACCCGAGACGATCACCAGGTAATCGGCAACGCTGGACCGGCCGCGCACGTCGATCTCGACCAGGTCCTTGGCCTTCAGGTCTTCGGTGGCTTGACGGACACTGGCCAGCAGTTCCGGCACGGACGGCGGCGGGCTGGGCAGATCGACCTTGATGGTCTGGGGCTGGGTCTGGTTGCTCAAAGTGGATCGACTCGATAAACGTGGGGGCGATTATACGGGGATGGCGCGGTCGCGGCATTCACGGTGTTGCCGGATGGTACAGCCGCTGCGCGGCCACGTAGTCGGCCACCGCCGGCGGCAGCAGGGCACGCCAGGGCCCTGCCGCGGCGATCTGCGCGCGCACGGCGCTGGCCGATTCCCCGCGCAACGGATGGTGCAGGCGCAGGATGCGGCCGGCCGGACTGGCAAACAGGTCCTGTTCGCTGTCGGCCCACCGCCCTTCCAAGACACGGCCGAGCTCGCCGTCGACCGAGGCCTGCAGTGGACTGCCCGGCCGCTCCGCCACCACGAAGTGGGCCAGGCCGAACAGCGCCTCCCACTCATGCCAGCCGGGCAGGCCCAGCAGGCTGTCGGCGCCGACCAGCCAGGCCAGGGGCCGGCTGGGACCGAGCTCGCCGCGCAGTTCGCGCAGGGTATCGACGGTGTAGGACGGGCGACCGGGAAAGCGCGCGGCCCGATCCAGTTCGTGCCGGTCCAGCAGCAGCCCCGGCTCGTCGCCGATGGCCAGCGACAGCATCGTGCAGCGCTGTTCGGCGGTCGCGCCGGGAACCGGGCGGTGCGGTGGATCGGCCGCCGGCAGCATCCGCACCGCGACCTGCAGCTCATCGCGCGCGGCGCGCGCGATCGCCAGGTGCCCCAGGTGCACCGGATCGAAGGTGCCCCCGTAATAGACCCGCAGGCTCATCGATCAGGCCCGGGCCAGCAGCCGCACGGCGCGCGGCTCGGCCACGGCCACCAGCAGGCGCTCCAGCGCCAGCCAGGCGTCGCCGTCGGCGCGCCCCTTGGCGATGCGGTCGACCAGCCCGGCCTCGGCCACGAAACGTTCCCAGCGCTTGCCTTCCGGATGCCGCTGCAGCGCACGCTTGTACGGTGCCTGCCGCGACTCCCAGATGCCGCGCGATTTCATCTCGGCGGCAAGGTTGCCACCGCGTGCCTGCACCCGCGCCAGCCCGGCACCTGCCAGCAGTTCCCGGATCACGATCGGCATCAGCGCGGCCACCGCCTCGCCTTCGCCGCGCAGGCCGGCAAGCATACGCAGCACCGCCGCCGGTTGCCCGGAGAACGTGGCTTCCACCAGCCGGAATACGTCATAGCGGGCGGCATCGGCCACCAGCGATTCCATCCGTTCCACGTCCAGCGCGTGCCCATCGGCCAGCAGCGCCAGCTTGTCGATCTCCTGCGCCGCGGCAAGCAGATTGCCTTCCACGCGCTCGGCCAGGCGCTGCACTGCGGCCGGATCCGCGCGCAGGCCTTTGCTGCGCAGGCGACGCTCGATCCAGTCGGGCAGTTCATGCGGCTTGATCGCCCAGGCCACCGACAGCACGCCGACCCGGCCCACCGCTTCAGCCCACTTGCCCTGGTGCGCCTTGCTCCATTCGTTGGCGGTGATCATCAGCACGACGTCCGGTGCCGGATCGGCACAGAACCGGCTGATCACCTCGGCGCCGTCCTTGCCCGGCTTGCCACTGGGCAACCGCACTTCCACCAGGCGACGGGCACTGAACAGGCTCGGCGCGTTGAAGCTGGCGTCGAGCTGGCCCCAGTCGAAGTCGCGACCATCGGCGTCGAACACCTCGCGCTCACCGATGCCGGCGGCGCGCGCCCGCGCACGGACCGCGTCGGCGGCTTCCAGCACGCGCAGCGTCTCAGGGCCGGCGATCAGGTAGACCGGCGAAAGCGGGGTATCAGCGCCCTGGCTGGCCAGCTGCTCCGGACGCAGTTCCATGCCGGTCCCGGTCAGGGCTTGATGGCCGGTGCCGGTGTCGGCTCGGCCGGAACCGCAGGATCGACCGGCTTCGGCGCGGACAGGCTGCCCCCCTTCGCGACTTCGGCACGGACCACGCTGTCGATGCGGCGGATGATCGAGGCCGACATCTCCCGGCGCAGTTCATCGGCCAGGATCTCGCGCTCGGTGGTGGTACCGGTCGCGTCGGTGGGCGGCGACACGTAGTCGCGCGACAGTTCGATCACCTGCTGCGGCACCAGTTCGCTGCCATCCTCGCGCCGGAAGATGAAGATCACCGCGTAGCGCAGGCTGTATTCCTGCGCACGACCCTGCGAGTCGATCGCGATCGGCAGGTCGCCCCAGCGCTCGGACAACACTTGCAGCTGGGTGCTGGGTTCGTTGCCATCCTCGCTTGCCAGCTTGGCGCCGGACGCCTGCAGACTGCGGTTGAGCAGCTTGACCAGTTCACTGTACGGGGCCGTGGAGACCACCTTCACCGGCGCGGTGTCGGTCGGCAACATCAGCTTGTTGCGCAGATGGAAGCCACAGCCGGCAAGGCCGAGGACAAGAACGAGGGCAAGCAGGAGTCGGGTCATGGAGAACAGTCTGGCGGAGCCGGGCGATCACGGCAACAGACAGCGTGCCCGAGACCGCGTGAACGCAGGGCCATCAACCGCATGCCCCCGCGTTGCTGGAACACCGGCCGCCGGGGGGGCGGCCGGTGCGGGGTACATCAGGCGGCGACGATGTTCACGATCTTGCCCGGGACGATGATGATCTTGCGCACCGTCAGGCCTTCCATGAACTTCGCTGCATTCGGCTCGGCCAGGGCCAGCGCCTCGACCTGCTCGCGAGCGGCATCGGCGGCCACTTCGATGGTGCCGCGCAGCTTGCCGTTGACCTGCACGGCCAGGGTCAGCGCGTCGCGCACCAGCGCGCTGGCGTCGGCCTGCGGGAACGGCTGGTCCTCCAGCAGCGTCTCGCCATGGCCAAGCACCTGCCACAGGGCGTGGCTGGCATGCGGGGTGATCGGATTCAGCAGCAGCACGATGGCCTGCAGTGCTTCCTGACGCACCGCGCGGCCAAGTTCGCTGCCGTCCTCGAACTTGGCCAGCGCGTTCATCAGTTCCATCACCGCAGCGATCGCGGTGTTGAAGCTGTGGCGGCGGCCATAGTCGTCGCCGACCTTGCCGATGGTCTCGTGGGTCTTGCGGCGCAGCGCCTTCTGGCCACCGTCCAGCGCGGCCACGTCCAGCGCGGGGGCGGCACCCTCGGCGGCATGCTTCTGCACCTGGGCCCACAGGCGACGCAGGAAGCGGGCCATGCCGTCCACGCCGGCCTCGTTCCACTCCAGCGACTGTTCCGGCGGTGCGGCGAACATCGAGAACAGCCGCACGGTGTCGGCGCCATACTTGCCGACCATCGCCTGCGGGTCCACGCCGTTGTTCTTCGACTTGGACATCTTCTCGGTGCCACCGACCACCACCGGCTGACCGTCGGCGATCAGGGTCGCGCCGGTGATGCGGCCGCGCTCGTCACGCTGCACTTCCACGTCGGCGGGATTGATCCAGTCCTTGGAACCGTCCGAGTTCGGACGGTAATAGGTCTCGGCGATCACCATGCCCTGGCACAGCAGATTGCGGGCCGGTTCGTTGCTGTCCACCATCCGCGCGTCACGCAGCAGCTTGTGGTAGAAGCGGAAGTACATCAGATGCAGGATCGCGTGCTCGATGCCACCGATGTACTGGTCCACCGGCAGCCAGTAGTTGCCGCGCTTGTCCACGGCATCACGCGCGCCCGGCGAGGTGTAGCGCGCGTAGTACCAGCTCGACTCCATGAAGGTGTCGAAGGTATCGGTCTCGCGCTCGGCTGCACCGCCGCACTCCGGGCAGGTGGTCTTGCGCCACTCCGGGTCGGTCTTGATCGGCGAACCGGTGCCGGAGAACGCGACGTCCTCCGGCAGCACCACCGGCAGCTGCTCTTCCGGCACCGGTACCGCGCCGCACTTGGCGCAGTAGATCACCGGAATCGGGCAGCCCCAGTAGCGCTGGCGGCTCACGCCCCAGTCGCGCAGGCGGTAGTTGACGCGGCGCTGCCCCTGCGCCTTGCGCTCGAAACGCTCGGCCAGGGCTTCAAAGGCGCCCTGGAAATCCAGCCCGTCGAACTCGGCCGAATTGATCAGTTCGAAGGCACGGTTCTTGTCGCTGTACCAGTCCTGCCAGCGCGCGCCATCCCAATTGCGCTCGTCGTCATTGCGCGGATCCTTCAGCGCGATGACCTGCACGATCGGCAGGCCGTACTTGTTGGCCACTTCGTTGTCGCGCTGGTCATGGCCGGGCACGGCCATCACCGCACCGGTGCCATAGCCCATCAGCACGAAGTTGGCGACCCACACCGGCACCTTCTCGCCGGTGACCGGATGGATGGCGCGCAGGCCGGTATCCATGCCGCGCTTTTCCTGGGTTTCCAGCTCGGCCTCGGACACGCCGCCCTGCTTCATTTCCGACAGCAGCGCGGCCAGTTCCGGATTGTTCTTCGCTGCGTGCAGCGCCAGCGGGTGCTCGGCGGCGATCGAGACGAAGGTCACGCCCATCACGGTGTCCGGGCGGGTGGTGAACACGCGCAGCGGATCCAGCGCGCTGCCATCGACGTCGCGCACGTCGAACTGGATCTCCAGGCCCTCGGAACGACCGATCCAGTTGCGCTGCATGGTCTTGACCGATTCCGGCCAGCCGTCCAGCTCGTCCAGGCCGTCCAGCAGCTCCTGGGCGTAATCGGTGATGCGCAGGAACCACTGCGGAATCTCACGCTTCTCGACCAGCGCACCGGAACGCCAGCCACGGCCGTCGATGACCTGCTCGTTGGCCAGCACGGTCTGGTCGACCGGGTCCCAGTTCACCACCGCGTTGCGGCGGTAGGCCAGGCCCTTGCGCATCAGACGGGTGAACATGCGCTGCTCGTGGACGTAATAGTCCGGGCGGCAGGTGGCGAACTCGCGCGACCAGTCGATGGCATAACCCAGCGACTTCAGCTGGCTGCGCATGTGGTCGATGTTCTTGTAGGTCCACGCCGCCGGCGCGGTTTTGTTCTTGATCGCCGCGTTTTCTGCCGGCAGGCCGAACGCGTCCCAGCCCATCGGCTGCAGCACGTTGTGGCCGGTCATGCGCTTGTAGCGGCTGATCACGTCACCGATCGTGTAATTGCGCACGTGCCCCATGTGCAGCGCACCGGACGGGTACGGAAGCATCGACAGGCAGTAGTACTTCGGCTTGTCGGAAGTCTCGTCGACCTCGAACGCGCGGGTGGCGTCCCAGTACTGCTGGGCGGCGGATTCAACCTGCTGCGGGTCGTAGGCGTTGGGTTCAGCGCTGGTCATGGAACACGCGGATGCGGCGGCAAAGCGGTACAGCGTACCGCAGTGCGGCAAACGTCTCCAATCCTGTCCGACGGCTGTGGGCCCGGTGGCGGCCCCGCGACCGTCTCAACGGGCCCGCGACAGCGGCAGCGCCAACGCCAGCCAGACCGCCCAGCAGGCGAAGGCCAGCCGCTGCGACAGAGGCGCCGGCAGCACGCCCTGCAGGGCGAAGGCTGCCAACGCGGCAACCACACCACAGGCCAGCGCCACCCAGCCCAATGCCCGGCCCTGTGTGTCGCGCAGGCGCGCCGTGCCCAGCAGCAGGGCGCCGGCAACGAAGCCCAGCACCCATACCATCCAGGCGCTGGCATGCAGCTGGCTGGCCAGCCCGTGCAGGTCATCCACATCCAGCGGCAGCACGCCCATGGCGGCGAACGCCAGGCCGGCCAGCAGCAGCATCTGGCTGCCCACACGCGGGGCCCAGCCCGCGGTGGCCGGCAGCTGCCGGCGCAGGCATTCGGCCACCACCACCGCCAGCAGGCCCGGCAGCATGAAGCCCAGCAGATTGAAGCCCAGGGCATGCGGCATCCCCTGCGCGCCCAGCAACGCCACCGGATGGCGGGCCTGCGCATAGCCGTCGAGGCCGGCACCGAAGCCGATGACCGCAGCCACGAAGACGAGTGCGGCGATCACGCCCGACAGGTGCAGCAAGGGGGACGGCGACGACATGCAGGCTCCACGACAGCGGCAACAGGAAGGCCGCATTGTCGGCCATTTGCAGCGGCCCGGGTTGAGACGGACAGGTTCCGCCACCATAGAATCCCTCTCCAGATGCCAAGCGATGCCTCCTCCATGACCGAGACGACCTACGTATTCGACGCCACCACTGCGACCTTCGAGGCCGAAGTCCTGCAGAAGTCGCTGCAGACGCCGGTGCTGGTCGATTTCTGGGCCACCTGGTGCGGTCCGTGCAAGACGCTGGGACCGATGCTGGAAAAGCTGGCCGGCGAGTACAACGGCGCCTTTGAGCTGGCCAAGGTCGATGTCGACAAGGAACAGCAGATCGCTGCCGCCTTCCAGATCCGCTCGGTGCCGACCGTGTTCCTGGTCAAGGACGGGCAGCTGGTGGACGGCTTCCCCGGCGCCATCCCGGAGGGCCAGCTGCGCGAGTTCCTGGCCCAGCACGGCATCGTCCCCGCTGATGTCGGCGATACGGTCAGCGAGGAGGAAGCACCGCTGGACCCACAGGCACAGGTGGACGTGCTGCGCGCGCAGATCGCCGCCGAACCGGACAAGGACGAGCTGAAGCTCGACCTGGCCCTGGCCCTGCTGCAGATCGGCGGCGTGGATGAAGCCGGTACGCTGATCGACCGCCTGCCGGCCAACCTGGCCACCGACGACCGCGCCGTGCGCGCCCGTGCACGCCTGGCCTTCGCGTCCGCACTCAAGGACGCCCCGGCCGCCGAGGTGCTCGAATCACGCATCGCCGCCGATGGCAGCGACCTCAAGGCGCGCCATCTGCGGGGCGTGCAGCTGCTGCTGGAGGGCCAGGACGAGGCGGCCCTGGCCCAGTTCCTGGAAATGCTGCGGATCGACCGCGGTTTCGAGGACGGATTGCCGCGCAGGACCCTGATCGACGCCTTCAATGTGATCTCCGACGAGGACCTGGTCGGGCAGTACCGCAGGAAGATGGCCTCGCTGCTGTTCTGAACGGAAGCCTGTCCCGTTCAGAATCCCTGCACTGAACGCGGGCGATAATGTGATCGATGGCGGCCGTTCGGCCGCCGCGATCCATTCGGGGGGATGAGGGTCGGGGCCATTGGGTCTTGCTGCTGCGCCTCCGCATTGCCGGGACTGCAAACTGTGACCTTCGTCCGCACTTCGCCTTTCATTACGCGCCTCCAACGTGTCCTGCTGTGTGCCCTCCTGCTGCTGCCGGCCATCGCCGCCGCACAGGACTGGAACTACCGGGTCCGTCCCGGTGACACCCTCTGGGACCTGGGTGGCCTGTACCTGAAGCCTTCCGTGCCCTGGCAGCAGCTGCAGCAGCACAACCGCATCGCCAATCCCTATCAGCTGCCGCCGGGCCAGCTGCTGCGCTTCCCGATCAGCTGGCTGCGCACCGAGCCTGCGCCGGCACGGGTCCTGTCCGTGCGCGGCAAGGTCGGGCTGGTGGGCGGCGATGGCAGCGCCACCCGCGCGGTGCGGGCCGGAGAGCAGCTGCGCATCGGCGACACCGTGGAAACCGAAGGCGACTCCAGCATCACCCTCGAATTCGCCGATGCCTCGCGGTTGCAGCTGCGCGAGTATTCGCGCCTGCGCCTGGACCAGCTCAGCCGCTACGGCCGCACCGGCATGGTCGATACCCGCCTGCGCCTGCAGCAGGGCCGCGCCAGCAACCGAGTCACCCCGGCACGTGGCCCGGCATCGCGCTACATCATCGATGCACCGACGGCGACCAGCAGCGTGCGCGGCACGGTCTTCCGCGTCAGCGCCGGCGATGGCGATGCCGGCCGGATCGGTGCCACCGAAGTGCTGGAAGGACGGGTGCAGGTCGCCAACACCCACGGCCAGCGCCTTGTCCGTCCGGGTCAGGCCAGCCGCAACGCCAGCGCCGACAAGGCGCCCGCCGCCGTGGCCGCGCTGCTGCCGGCGCCGACGCTGCGTCAGGATGAGCTGAAACTGGCACCGCTGCCGAGCCTGCTGGCCTGGGACCCGGTCGCCGGAGCCGACCACTACCGGGTGGAGGTGGTGCAGGCGGCCACCCCGGAAATCCTGCTGTTCGCCGCCACCACCGCCGACACGCGACTGGCGATCGGCGATCTGCCGCCCGGCGAGCTGCGTGTGCTGCTGCGTGCGGTCGACGCACAGGGCGTGGAGGGCCTGGACGCCAGTGCCGACTTCGAACTCAGCGACCAACCGCCGCCGCCGTTGACCGTCTCTCCGCTGCACGGCCAGACCGTCAACAGCGATCGCCCCCGGTTCCGCTGGACCCAGGCCCCGGGCGCGAGCAGCAGCGTGCTGCAGGTCGCTGCAGAACCGACGTTCACGCAGCCGCTGCAGGAGCAGGCCAGCACCGGTACCGACCTGCGCCTGGCGCAGCCCCTGCCGCCGGGCCAGTACTACTGGCGCCTTGCCTCGCGCGATGACAACGGCCACCAGGGGCGCTATGGACAAGCACTGCCACTGCAGCTGACCAACGAACCGGTGGACCCTGCCCTGCAGCCGCCCGAGGCGGCGCATGGCCAACTGACCCTGCGCTGGCAGGCCGGCAGCGAAGGCCAGCGCTACCGCGTGCAGGTGGATCGTCGTGGCGACTTCGCCAGCCCGATGCTCGATGAAACCGTCGAGCAGCCCCAGGTCAGCTTCAAGCGGCCATGGAGCGGCACCCTGCACGTGCGCGTGCAGTACATCGACGACGACGGGCACGCAGGCGATTTCTCGCCCGCGCAGCAGGTCAAGCTGCCCTGCCGCCTGTGCTACGGCGCCGGCGGCGGCGGTGCGCTGCTGCTCTGGCTGTTGTTATGAGGCGTTCGCCGCTTCCATGGTCCCGACGGATCGCACTGGCCGTGCTGGCCGGTGTGCTGACCGCCGTGGCCAGCCATGGCCAGTGGCTGTGGCGCCAGGATGAAGCGGCCTACGACGCGATGGTCGGCGGCTGGGACTATCGACCCGACCCCAGCGTGCTGATCATCGCCATCGACGAAGGCAGCCTGCAGCGCATCGGCCAATGGCCATGGCCGCGCTCGGTACATGCGCGCCTGCTTGATCGCCTCACCGACGCCGGCGCTGAACGCATCGCACTGGACCTGATGCTGTCAGAACCCGACCGCCGCGACAGCCGCCAGGACGAAATCCTGGCCGCCGCGATCCGGCGCAATGGCCACGTCGTACTACCCGTGCTGGCGGCGCCGGCAGCCGGCGACCGCATGGCCGAGGAACTGCTGCCCATTCCACTGATCGCGGCCAGCGCTGCGGCGATCGGCCACAGCGATGTCGAAGTGGATGGCGATGGCGTCGCCCGTGGGGTGTACCTGCGCGCCGGCATCGGCCAGCCGCATTGGCCTGCGCTGGGCCTGGCCCTGGCCGGACTGCCCGCCAGCGCGATCGACGGCCTGCCGGATCCCGAGCCGGAGGTCGATTCCCCCTATCAGTGGCGCCGCGACGATTACGTGCGGGTGCGCTACGCCGGCCCGCCGGAACGATTGCCGCAGGTGTCCTATGCCGACGTGCTCGAGGGCCACGTGGACATGGCGATGCTGCATGGGCGACGCATCGTGGTCGGAATGACCGCCAGCGGCATCGCCCCGCGCCTGCTCACGCCGACCACGCGCGAGTACTGGATGAGCGGCAGCGAGTACCAGGCCAACATCGCCTCGATGCTGCTGCAGGGCAGGCAGATCCACGTCCTGCCACGGCTCTGCCAGGACGCCATCGGTGGCCTGCTGGTGGCGCTGTGCGTGATCCTCCTCGGCCTGCGCCTGCCCTGGCTGACGGCGCTCTGTTCGCTGCCGCTGGCCCCGCTGCTGAGCTGGGCGCTGCTGCGCGCCGGCAACCTGTGGTGGGCACCGGCCAGCGCGATGCTGGGCATCGTGCTGGTGCTGCTGGCCTGGGCGATATGGCGGATCGCGGCCTGGCACCGGCTGGCCAACCGTGACGCGCTGACCGGCCTGGGCAACCGGCTGCGTTTCGAACAGTCGCTGCAGCAGGAATGCGATGCCGCACGGCGCAGCGGCAAGCCACTCACGCTCGCGCTGATCGACGTCGATCACTTCAAGCACCACAACGACCGTCACGGTCACCAGGTCGGCGATCGCGTACTGCGCGAAGTGGCGCAGCAGATAGCCGCGCACGCGCGTCGCCCGCGCGACAAGGCGGCACGCTACGGCGGCGATGAGTTCGCGCTGGTGCTGCCGGATACGCCGGCCGAGGGCGCGCGGCAGGTGATCGAAGACCTCATCCAGAGCATCCGCGCCCTGCCCGCACCGGGTGAAGGCCATGGCGGCGGCATCACCCTGACCATCGGCGTCTATACCCGCATCCCCAACGGCGAGCTGCAACCCCACCATTTCGTGGAAGGTGCCGACGCGGCGCTGTACCAGGCCAAGGCCAATGGTCGCGACGGCTACGTGATCGACGCCGCAGGGTGACCCGCGCCGCGCACAGCTACAACATACGCATGCGAATGGTTAGACTTGGGGCCCGCCCCTCCGCCCTCGCGATGCACATGAACGCCCGCCTGTTCCGTTTCGGCATCAACCTGTGGCCGCCCTTCCTGTTCACCGGCATCCACGTCACCCGGGTCAGCCCGGACTACCGGCAGATCGACGTCGAGCTGCGCCAGCGCCCCTGGAACCGCAACTACGTGGGCACCCACTTCGGTGGCAGCCTGTTTGCGATGACCGACCCGTTCTGGATGCTGGGCCTGCTGCATATTCTCGGCCGCGACTACTACGTGTGGGACCGCGCCGGCGCGATCGACTTCCTCAAGCCGGGGCGCGGCACCGTGCGCACGTCGTTCCGCATCGACGATGCGCTGCTGGACGAACTGCGCGCCGACGCTGCCGGCGGCGGCAAAGTGCTGCGCTGGTTCAGCAACGATGTGGTCGATGAAAGCGGCGAGGTGGTCGCCCAGGTGCGCAAGCAGGTCTACCTGCGGCTGAAGCCGCACGCACGCTGATCCCGGCCGCATTCCCCCGCATCATCGGCAAGCGCTGGCCGCTACAATGCGCCCATGTCGCTCGAAGCCCCCTCCCTGGTCCCCCGCCCCTCCCTGCAGCGCCTGTTCCTGACCGGCCTGCTGACCCTGCTGCCGATCTGGCTCACCTGGGTCGTGGTCAAATTCGTGTTCGTGCTGCTGTCGGGCATCTCCAGCCCGCTGGTGGTGCCCCTGTCGGAGCAGATCGCGACCAGCTTCCCGCATTACCTGGGCTGGGTGCGCGCGGAGTGGATCCAGAACACCATCGCGCTGCTGGCGACGCTGCTGGTGATCCTGGCCGTGGGCGTGGCCAGCCGCCGCGTGCTCGGCCAGCGCCTGCTGCGCTGGATCGGCGCGGTGATCAAGCGGATCCCGCTGGCCAGCATCATCTACGACAGCGCCAAGAAGCTGCTGGACATGCTGCAGACCGAACCCGGCAGCACGCAGCGCGTCGTGCTGATCGACTTCCCGCACCGCGACATGAAGTCGGTCGGCCTGGTCACGCGGGTGATCAAGGAACACGGTACCGACCGCGAACTGGCAGCGGTGTACGTGCCGACCACGCCGAACCCGACCTCCGGCTATCTTGAAATCGTGCCGGTGGAACTGCTCACACCCACCGACTGGACCGTGGACCAGGCGATGAGCTTCATCATTTCCGGTGGTGCTGTGGCGCCAGCCAGCGTGCCGTTCACCCGCGCGGGCGAACGCACCGAATGAGCACGACGCCGGTCGAGCGCCCGCTGCAGGACCGCGCGGTCCTGCTGTTCATCGTGCTGGCCGCGTTCTTCTGCGGCAATGCCGTGCTGGCCGAGCTGATCGGAGTGAAGATCTTCGCGCTGGAAGACACGCTCGGCATCGACCCGCTGAACTGGAACCTGTTCGGCCAGACCGGATCGTTGAGCTTCACCGCCGGCACACTGCTGTGGCCGGTGGTGTTCATCATGACCGACACCATCAACGAGTTCTTCGGCAAGCGCGGGGTGCGTTTCATCTCGTGGTTGGCGGTGGTGCTGATCGCCTACGGCTTCCTGTTCGCTTTCGCGGCGATCTCGCTGGCGCCGGCCAGCTGGTGGGTCACCTCGATGAACGCCCATGGCGTGCCCGACTACCAGGCCGCGTTCGCCGCGGTGTTCGGCCAGGGCATGTGGACCATTGCTGGTTCGCTGGTGGCCTTCCTGCTCGGCCAGCTGATCGACGTGGCCGTGTTCCACAGGATCCGGCAGGCCACCGGCGAGCGCCACGTCTGGTTGCGCGCTACCGGTTCCACCGCGGTCTCGCAGCTGGTGGACAGCTTCGTGGTGATCTGGATCGCTTTCGTGCTCGGCCCGCAGCAGTGGCCGACATCGCTGTTCCTGGCGGTGAGCAGCGTCAACTACGTCTACAAGATGGGCTTTGCGATCGCCCTGATTCCCCTGCTGTACCTGATGCGCCGTGCGATCACCCGATACCTGGGTGTCGAGCGCGCGGCCGCGCTGCGGGCTGCGGCCGCGGCTGACTGAAGACCCAGCGGGCGCCAGCTGACTGCGCCCCCGCGCTGGCCGTACGCGGCCGGATCGTGCAAGCTCCACGGTCTGTGTTCCACGGAAGCTCCTGATGCCGTATTCCACCCGCGCCCTGGCCGCCGCCATTGCCGCGTTGTTCCTGTTCAGCGCCGTTCCGTCGGCCGAAGCTGCGAAGAAGAAGGCCAGCCGGCCCGCTGCGACGCAGAGCCGTCCGGCGGCCAAGCCCAAGGCGCGGCCCAGCACGCGCGCCACCGCACCGGCACGCAGCGCCACCCGCTCCCCCGCGCGCCCGGTCGCCGCCGCCCGCACTGTGCCCAAAACGGTCCAGCTGGAGCGCCTCTATGACGAATACTGGGATGCGTCGATGCGGTTGAACCCGCTGCAGGCGACCTTCCAGGGCGAAACCCGCTACAACGACCAGCTGCCGAACATCCTGTCCGCGGCGTGGCGCCAGCAGTCGCATGACTTCACCGTAGAGTGGCTGGGCAAGGTCGAGAAGATCGGCAGCGACGGCCTGCAGGGCCAGGACCTGCTGAGCTACGAGATCTTCGTGCGCGACGCGCGCGCGACCTTGGCCGCCGAGCCGTATCCCAGCTGGATGATGCCGATCAGCCAGTACTACAACGTCGGCAGCATCATGGCCATTCTCGGTGCCGGCGCGGGTGCGCAGCCGTTCAATACCGTGCAGGACTACGACACCTGGTCGCGCCGCTCGCTGGGCATTCCGGCGCTGTTCGACCAGGCCATCGACAACATGCGCCAGGGCATGAAGGCCGGTGTGGTGCAGCCGCGCGACCTGATGGAAAAAGTGCTGCCGCAGCTGGATGCGGTGATCAAGCCGACCGCCGAGGAAAGCATCTTCTGGTCGCCGATCCGGACCATGCCGGAGTCGATTTCCGCCGAGGACAAGGCGCGCATCAGTGCCGAGTACAAGCGCATGATCGAACTGCGCATCATGCCGTCCTACCGCGCCCTGCGCGGCTTCATCGCCACCGAGTACCTGCCGGCCACGCGGACCAGCAGCGGTCTGGGGGCCCTGCCCAATGGCCAGGCGTGGTACGCCAACCTGATCGTGCAGACCACGGCCAGCGAACAGACACCCGCGCAATGGCATGCGCTCGGCGAACAGCGCGTGCAGGAGCTGCAGGCGCAGATCGCCGCAGTGATGAAGGATGCGAAGCTGCGCGGCACGCCGACCAAGCTTCTGCGCAGCATGCGCAGTGATCGCCAGTTCCAGTATGGCGACGCCAACGCGCTGCTCGGCCGCTACCGCCAGGTGCAGCAGCAGGTCGCCACGCGCCTGCCGCAGGTGCTCGACACGCTGCCGAAGGCTGCCCTGGACATCCGTGCAGTGGAGCCCGAGCGTGCGCTCACCGCGGCCGCGGCCTCCTACCAGCCGACACAGCCCGGCGAGGCCGGGGTGCTGTATGTGAACACCCGCGACCTGCCCAGCCGCAAGCGCTGGAACGTGCCGGTGCAGTACCTGCATGAAGGCATTCCCGGCCACCACGTGCAACTGGGTCTGCAGCAGGAGCTGGCCAAGCAGCCGCGCTTCCGGCGTGCCGGCGGCGACCTGGCCTTCATCGAAGGCTGGGGCCTGTACTCGGAAACGCTGGGGGAAACGCTGGGCGTCTACACCGATCCCTACGATCGCATCGGCTATCTCTCCTCGCGCCTGCTGCGCGCAGCGCGCGTGGTCGCCGACACCGGCGTGCATGCCCAGGGCTGGAGCAAGCAGCAGGCCGTCGCCTACCTGCAGAAGACCGTGGACATGAGCAGCGATGATGCCAATGCCGAAGTGGAGCGGATCATGGCCCAGCCCGCGCAGGCGCTGTCCAACGTGGCCGGCCTGACGACCCTGCTGGCACTGCGCGACAAGGCCAAGGCACGCCAGGGTGCGGCATTCGACCTGCGCCGTTTCCATGCCGAACTGCTGAAGGACGGCTCGATGCCGCTGGACGTGCTGGAGCGGAAGATGGAACGATGGCTGTCACAGCCGCCGGGGTCCGCGCCCACCCCCTGATCGCCACGGAGCCCTCATGCGTCCCGCCACCGTCGTGTTCGCTGCCGTACTGGCCCTGCTGCCGCAGGCCGCGCCTGCCGCACCGGCGGTGATGCCACCGGATGCGGGCATCGATGGCCTGATGCAGGCCTATGATGGCCAGGTGCCGGGAGCAGCGGTACTGGTGCTGCACGATGGGCAGGCGGTGTTCCGCCGCGGGTACGGCCTGGCGGTGGTGGAAGATGGCACCGCGGTGACCGCGGCCAGCAATTTCCGGCTGGCCTCGGTGAGCAAGCAGTTCACCGCCGCCGCCGTGCTGCTGCTGGTGGAAGAGGGCCGCCTGGGCCTGGACCAGCCAGTGCGACGCTGGCTGCCGGAACTTCCCACTGCGGCGTCCTCCGTCACCCTCCGTCACCTGCTGTCGCATACCAGCGGTCTGCCCGACTATGAGGGCCTGATGGACCCCGCCGACAGCCGCCAGGTGCACGATGCGGACGTGCTGGCGCTGCTCGCACGCGAGGACCGGCTGGATTTCACACCGGGCACTGCGTACCGCTACAGCAACAGCGGATATGCGCTGCTGGCGCTGATCGTCGGGCGCGCGTCGGGCCAGGATTTCGCCACCTTCCTGCAGCAGCGGATCTTCGGCCCGCTGCACATGACCCACACCGTCGCCCACCAGGACGGCGTCGATACGGTCACTGCGCGGGCCTACGGCTACAGCTGGCTCGACGGTCGCTGGCAGCGCACCGACCAGAGCACCACCAGTGCCGTGCTGGGTGATGGTGGCATCTATTCCTCGCTGGACGACCTCGCCCGCTGGGATGCCGCACTGTACGACGACCGCCTGCTTTCAGCCGCATCGCGGCGGGCCATGTTCAGCCCGGCCACCGCAACCACCGAACCGGACGTACCGCATTACGGCTTCGGCTGGCGCCTCAACGGCCGCATGCAGTGGCACAGCGGCGAAAGCATCGGCTTCCGCAACGTCATCCTGCGCTATCCGGACCGGCATCTGACAGTGATCGTGCTGAGCAACCGCAACGACCCCGAACCCTATCCGCTGGCGCTGAAGATCGCCCAGCGCTGGCTGGACATCCTGCAATGACCGACGATCCGACCGCCCTGCTGGGCATCCATCATGCCGCGCTGATCTGCAGCGACTATGCGCGCTCGAAGGATTTCTACGTGCGCATCCTCGGCCTGCGCGTACTGGCCGAGAACCACCGTGCCGCGCGCGATTCGTGGAAGCTGGACCTGGCACTGCCCGATGGCGGCCAGCTGGAACTGTTCTCGTTCCCGTCACCACCGCCCCGGCCCAGCCACCCGGAGGCACAGGGCCTGCGTCACTTGGCCTTCCGCGTGGCCGCGCTGGAGCCATTCATCCAGCGCCTGGCCAGCTGCGGCGTGGACTGCGAACCGGTCCGCGTGGACGAATACACCGGCCGCCGCTTCACCTTCTTCGCCGACCCGGACGGCCTGCCGCTGGAACTCTACGAAGTCGGCTGATGGCTCGGGGTCAGATCCCTTTTCCATCGGGAAAGGATCTGGCCCCACTCACCTGCTCGACCCGGCACCCCCTTCCCCATACCCCGCCGAATGGGTATACAGTCGGCGTGTACCGGCACCGTGCCGGAATGACCCCTGGGAGGGGACCATGCGCAAGACCTTCAAGACCCTGCTGCTGGCGCTGCCGCTGTGCCTGGCGGCGCTCTCGGCGCAGGCCGCCGATGGCGCGGCCGGCCGCTGGAAGACCATCGACGACAAGACCGGCCAGGTGAAGTCCATCGTCGAGATCAGCCAGGCCGCCAACGGCACGCTGTCCGGCAAGGTGGTGGACATCCTGCACTCGGACAAGGGTCCGAACCCGGTCTGCGATGGCTGTGAGGGTGCCAACAGGAACAAGCCGGTGAAGGGCATGACCATCCTCTGGAACCTGAAGGCCGACGGCGCCAGCAAGTGGTCCGGCGGCACCATCCTCGACCCCGCCAACGGCAAGACCTACAAGTCGAAGATGGAACTGCAGCCGGGTGGCAACAAGCTGGACGTCTCCGGCTGCATCGCCTTCATCTGCCGGGCGCAGACCTGGGTACGCGAGTAGGCCACCGGCCCGTCCGTGCATTCCCGTGGCCCCGGCCCCGGCCGGGTCACCTCGTTGCGGGCATGCGATAATCTGCGGTTCCCCTCGGCTTCACCCCGCGACCATGACCCGTACCGCGCTCGTCACCACCGCCCTGCCCTACGCCAACGGCCCGCTGCATCTGGGCCATCTGGTCGGCTACATCCAGGCCGACATCTGGGTGCGTGCACGGCGAATGAGCGGCGGCAGGACCTGGTTCGTCTGCGCCGATGACACCCATGGCACGCCGATCATGCTCGCAGCCGAGAAGGCCGGGGTAACCCCGGAGGCCTTCATCGCCAGCATCCAGGCCAGCCATGAACGTGATTTCGCCGAATTCGGCGTGGCCTTCGATCACTACGATTCGACCAATTCGGCAGCCAACCAGGCGCTGACCGAGGCGTTCTACCTGAAGCTGGAAGCGGCCGGCCACATCAGCCGCCGTTCGGTGGCCCAGTTCTACGACCCGGCCAAGGGCATGTTCCTGCCGGACCGCTACATCAAGGGCATCTGCCCGAACTGCGGCAGCGCCGACCAGTACGGCGACAACTGCGAAGTCTGTGGCGCCACCTACAGCCCCACCGATCTGAAGGAGCCGAAATCGGTGATCTCCGGCGCTACGCCCGAGATCCGGGATTCGGAGCACTTCTTCTTCGAGGTCGGCCGCTTCGAGGGCTTCCTGCGCGAATGGCTGGCCGGCGACGTCGCGCTGCCCGGGGTGAAAGCCAAGCTGATGGAGTGGCTGGACGCGGAGGGCGGCCTGCGCGCGTGGGACATCTCGCGTGACGCGCCGTACTTCGGCTTCCAGATCCCGGGCCATCCGGGCAAGTACTTCTACGTCTGGCTGGACGCGCCGATCGGCTACCTGTCCAGCTTCCAGACCCTGTGCGGCACGCTCGGCGAGGATTTCCAAGCCCACCTGCGCGCCGGCACCGCCACCGAGCTGCACCACTTCATCGGCAAGGACATCGTCAATTTCCATGGCCTGTTCTGGCCGGCGGTGCTGCACGGCACCGGCCACCGCGCGCCGACCCGCCTGCACGTCAACGGCTATCTGACCGTTGACGGCGCCAAGATGAGCAAGTCGCGCGGCACCTTCGTGATGGCGCGCACCTTCCTCGATGCAGGACTGGAACCGGAAGCGCTGCGCTACTACTACGCGGCCAAGTCCGGCGGTGGCGTCGACGACCTCGACCTGAACCTGGGTGACTTCGTTGCCCGCGTCAACGCTGATCTGGTCGGCAAGTTCGTCAACCTGGCCAGCCGCTGCGCCGGCTTCATCAGCAAGCGTTTCGATGGCCTGCTCGCCGCGCAGCTGCCCGATGCCGCCCAGTACCAGCGCTTCATCGACAGCCTGGCGCCGATCCGCGAAGCCTACGAGCGCAACGATCCGGCGGCGGCGATCCGCCTGACCATGACCCTGGCCGACGAAGCCAACCGCTACATCGACGACGTCAAGCCGTGGGTGATCGCCAAGCAGGAAGGCGCCGACGCGCAGCTGCAGGCCGTGTGCAGCCAGGGCCTGAACCTGTTCCGTGTACTGGTCACCGCACTGAAGCCGGTACTGCCTTCCACCGCCGCCCAGGCCGAGGCGTTCCTGGCCGCGCCAGTGGCCGACTGGACCGACCTGGCGCAGCCGCTGCTGGCCCATCGAATCGCCGACTACACCCCACTGTTCACCCGTATCGACCCGAAGAAGATTGACGCCATGATCGACGCCTCCAAGGACACCCTGCAGCCGACCGCCGCTGCCCCCGCCGCCAAGGCCGACGCCGCCAAGGCCGACGCTGCCAAGCCGGCGGCTGCCGTGCCGGCCAGTGCCGCAACGGCCAGCGCCGAGGCACCGGCCTACATCGGCATCGACGACTTCGCCAAGCTCGACCTGCGCATCGGCAAGGTGCTGGTGTGCGAGTTCGTGGAGGGTTCGGACAAGCTGCTGCGCTTCGAGCTGGATGCCGGCGAACTTGGCAAGCGGCAGATCTTCTCCGGCATCCGTGCCAGCTACGGCGAGCCGGAAGCGCTGGTCGGCCGCAGCGTCGTGTTCATCGCCAACCTGGCCCCGCGCAAGATGCGCTTCGGCCTGAGTGAAGGCATGATCCTGTCGGCAGGTTTCGATGGTGGCGCGCTGGCGCTGCTGGACGCCGACAGCGGCGCGCAGCCGGGCATGCCGGTCCGCTGATGCACTGCGCGGGCGCGGCCACGGCGGCGCCCAGCGGTCACGGCAACGACGGGACGCACCACGGGAGGCATCGGAATGGAACTGGCGCTGTTCGACTTCGACCATACCGTCACCACCTGCGATACCTATGGCCGCTTCCTGCGCCGCGTGGCCACCGCCGAGCAGCTTGCGCAGGCGTGGTGGAAGGTGGGTCCGTGGCTGGCGGCGTACCGGCTGAAACTGATCTCGGCCGAACGCATCCGCGCCCGCGTCACCCGCCTCACCTTCAGCGAGCGCCACGCCGATGACATCGCAGCGCTGGCCACCGGCTTCTCGCGCGAGTTCCTGCCCGAGGTGGTGCGCCCGGAAATGCTGGAACAGATCCGCTGGCACAAGGAACAGCAGCACACCGTGGTGGTCGTGTCCGGTTCGCTGGATCTGTACCTGCGTCCCTGGTGCGAAACGCTGGGTCTTGAACTGATCTGCAACCGCCTTGAAAGCCGGGACGGACGCCTGACCGGCCGTTACCACGGCGGCGATTGCGGTCCTCGCAAGGTCGAGCAGATCCGTCGCCGTTTCGATCTGTCGCGTTACACGCGCATCCACGCTTATGGCGACAGCGCAGAGGACCGGCCGATGCTGGCCCTCGCCCACGAGCGTTGGTTCCGTGGCAAACCCCTGAAATGATCCATACGCGCAGCCTTCGCCACGCATGAGCCTGATTCCGCCGCTGACCGAACGCCTGGACCGACTGTTGCCGCAGACGCAATGCGGACAATGCGGCTATGACGGTTGCCGCCCCTATGCGCAGGCGATGGCGCGCGGCGAGGCGGGCGTGGACCGCTGCCCGCCGGGCGGCGATGCGGGCGCGCGTGCACTGGCCCAGGTACTGGGTGTGCCGGCACTGCCGTTTGATCGTACGCGCGGCGAACACAAGGCGCCGCAGGTTGCGGTGATCGTCGAGGCCGACTGCATCGGCTGCACCAAGTGCATCCAGGCCTGCCCGGTGGACGCGATCGTCGGCGGCGCGAAGTACATGCATACCGTGATCGCCGACCTGTGCACGGGCTGCGAGTTGTGCATTCCACCGTGTCCGGTGGACTGCATCGTGCTGCGGGAACGGTAGCGGTGCCAGCTCCCTTCCGGCAGGAAAGGGAGCTGACACCCGCCCGCCGTTACGGCACGGCCGCCGTCACCACGATCTCGACCTTCCACTCGGCGTGTGCCAGCTTGGCTTCGACCGTGGCACGGGCCGGGGTCGCACCCTCGACCACCCATTCGTCCCACGCCTTGTTCATGCCGTCGAAGTCGGCCATGTCGGCCAGGAACACCTCCGCGCGCAGCACATGCTGGCGATCACTGGCCACCAGTGCCAGCAGCTTGTCGATCTCGGCCAGCACCTGCCGGGTCTGTCCGGTGATGTCCTGGCTGGTGTCCTCCGGAATCTGGCCGGAGAGGTAGGCAACCTTGTTGTACACGGTCATTTCGGACATGCGCGGTCCGACGTCGTAACGCTCCATCATGGGCGTGGCTCCTGCGGGTGATCAGGCCTGCATTGTCCTCCAAACCGGCGGCGGGTGGGGCTCTTGCACCACCGCTGTTCAAATGCCTTCGAGAGGCGCACGATGCGCCACGCCCGCGTTGACACCGCCCTCGCCCTCCCTGCCGCACCCTTGCGCCGATGACCGTCCCTTCCGATCCCGCAACCGCTCTGTCCATCCCGGTCTGGAAGCGGCTGCTTACCATCTTCGTTCCCCTGCTGATCCTGGCCCTGGCCCTGCATGGCCTGGCCGGCGAGTTCGACGAACATGGCTACCGCGCCATCCGCCAGGCGTTCCATGCACTCAGCGCAACGCAGATCGCACTGACCGTGACGCTGGGCCTGGCCAGTTATGCCTGCCTGATCGGCTTCGATGCCATCGGCCTGCGACGCAGCGGCATCCGCGTGCATCCCGCGCGCATCGGCATCACCGCGTTTCTCGCCCACACCCTGGGCCAGACCGTCGGCTTTGCGGCCTTGACCGGCGGCGCGGTGCGCCTGCGGGGCTATCGCGGTGCCGGGCTGGATCTGGCCCAGATCGGCCAGGTCGTGCTGATGAGCACGCTCGGTTTCATGTTCGGTGCATGGCTGTTGATCGGCCTGGCGTTATGCCTGGAACCCTCAGCGGCGGCGCTGGCGCTGCCGTTGGATTCCGGCGCCGTGCGCGCGGTCGGCATTGCCGCCCTGCTCGCCTATCTGGCCACGGTGCTGCTGGTCGGCCGCAGCGGACGCCAGTTCCGTGTGTTCGGCCACGCCCTGTGGCTGCCCGACCGGCTGACCATGCTCGGCGTCACCGCGCTCAGCGTGATCGAACTGGTGCTGGCCAGCGCAGCGTTCTACGTGCTGCTTCCGGACTCCACGCCCACCGGGCTTCCCGGCTTCGTCGGCCTGTACCTGGTGGCGGTGCTGGCAGGCCTGGTCTCGACCGTTCCGGCCGGCCTGGGCGTGTTCGAGTGGAGCCTGCTCAAGCTGCTGCCGCAGGTGGCACCGGCGGCGGTGCTGGCGGCCGCGCTGATCTACCGCGTCACCTACTACGTCCTGCCGCTGCTGCTGGCCACCGTGCTCGCGCTTGCGCCTGCACTGCGGCGACCGCTGCGGGCCAGCGCCGGCGCCACCCGCGCCGGCTGGAACGCGCTGCGCCCCTGGCTGCCGCAGATCATCGCGCTGGCGGCTTTCAGCATCGGCGCCGCCCTGGTCATCGATGGCACCTTGCCGACCCCGCGTCGCCATCTGCTCAATGCATCGCTGCCGATCCTGGAAACATCGCACCTGATCGGCAGTCTTGGCGGTGTCGCCCTGCTGCTGATCGGCCAGGGCCTGGCCCGGCGCAGCCACGCCGCGTGGATGCTGGCGATGGCGGTCTGCGTGATCACGCCGCTGCCGCTGTGGCTGCGCGGCGGTCAACCGTTGATCGCGGTATCGGCCGTACTGGTCGCGATGGCACTGTGGGCCGCACGCCGTGAGTTCTACCGCCAGGGTGCGCTGCTGGATGAGGCGTGGTCGTGGCCATGGTTGCGCAACCTGGGGCTGGTCCTGGTCGCGGTCACCTGGCTGCTGTTCTTCACGTACAGCCATGTCGAGTACCAGAACGAACTCTGGTGGCAGTTCGCACTGTCCGGCAACGCACCGCGTGCGCTGCGTGCGCTGCTGGTGGTAGCCATCGCCCTGGTGATGTTCGGCCTCGCCCGCCTGCTGCACAGCACGCGCAGCCCGCTGCCGGCCGCTGACGAAGCCACGCTGCAGGCGTTGGCACCGGTGCTGGCCAGCGCCACCGACACCCAGGCCTGCCTGGTGCTGACCGCCGACAAGGCAGTGCTGCGCGACGATGCCCGGCAGGGCTTCGTGATGATGCAGCGCTACGGCGGCTCGTTGATCGCGATGGGTGATCCGGTCGGCCCGCCGGAGGTCGCACGTGCGTTGATCTGGCGTTTCCGTGAGGAAGCCGACCGCCTCGGCCTGCGCCCGGTGTTCTACCAGGTGGGCGAAGCCTACTGGCAGACCTATCTGGATCTCGGCCTGGGCCTGGTCAAGCTGGGCGAGGAAGCGATCGTGCCGCTGCACGACTTCGGTCTGGAAGGCCGCGAACGCGCCGACCTGCGCCAGGCATGGAACCGGGGCAAGCGCAGTGGCCTGTCGTTCCGGGTGGCGCCGGTGGAAGAGGTCCCCAGCCTGCTGCCGCGCCTGCATGCGATCTCCAATGCCTGGCTGGAAGACAAGTCCGGTGACGAGAAAGGATTCTCGCTGGGCAGCTTCGATCCCGATTACCTGGTGCGGTTCCCGGTCGCGCTGGTCGAGGCCGAAGGTCGGATCGTCGCCTTCGCCAACCTGTGGCAGGCGCCAGCCGGTGCCGAGCTGTCGGTGGACCTGATGCGGCACGTCAGCGACGCGCCGAAAGGCACGATGGATTTCCTGTTCATCGAACTGTTCCTGTGGGGCCGGGCGCAGGGCCATGCGCGTTTCTCGCTGGGCATGGCGCCCCTGTCTGGGCTGGCCCAGCATCGCCTGGCGGGCCGCTGGAATCGTCTTGCCGGCCTGCTGGCACGGCATGGTGAGCGCTTCTATGGCTTCAGTGGCCTGCGCCGCTTCAAGTCGAAGTTCGATCCGCAGTGGCGCCCGCGCTACCTGGCGGCGCCCGGTGGCATGCACCTGCCGGCAGCCCTGCTGGACGCCACCCGCCTGATTTCGCTGGATCCACGCCGCGGCTGAGCCACCCGACCGCCGGGCATGGCCCGGCGCTGCTCCTGCAGGCGTGTGCTGATTACGCGCCGCCCTTGAGGATGACCTCGGCCAGACGATCGTAGTCGCCACCGAAATGGTGGTCGCCAGGCAACCGGATCCTGCGCACGCCCTCGTTCGCAGGCAGGTCCGGACACAGCGCGTCCTCATCCTTGTCGCCATAGACGCACAGGGTCTTGGCCGCCGGCAGCCTGGCCAGTTCCGGCGCGATCGGCAGGCCATCGCCGCCACCGCCCAGCCAGTTGCTGACATGGAACTCGAAATCGGCCTTCCGCCCCACGGAGAGCAGCACGATGCGCTCGAGTGCTTCGCGGCTGCCGGCATCGAGCCGGTTGATGGTGGCCGGCAGCACGTCGGCGCCCTGCGAGAAGCCGATCAGCATCACCTTGTCGCGCCGCCATTGCTGGCGGTAGTGGTCGATGATCTTCTGCAGGTCAGCGGCAAACCCCTCCGGCGTGCGTTCGCTCCAGAAATAACGCAGCGAATCGATGCCCACCACGGCCACGCTGTGTTCGGCCAGCGACGAGGCCACGTCCTTGTCCAGTCCCGCCCAGCCGCCATCACCGGAGACGAAGATCGCCAGCGTATCGCCGTCACCGTGCGCGGGGACTTCCACCACGGGCAGGCCCTTCAACGCCGCCGGCGGCGGTGCCAGGCTGATGCCGGCCTGCGCACCGATCACCCGCGCGGCAGCCACCAGTCCCGGCGTGGCATCGCCGCGGGCGCTGCGCTTGAATCCGCGCGCCATCGCGACCTGCTGCACGAACGGACCCGCTCCCTGGCCCCTGCAGCCCATATCGCCGATGGCATTCAACCAGGGAAAGTTCAGTTCGGCCGGTTGCAGCCGCCCCTCCTTGACGCCGTCTCCGCAGACCATGCGTTCGTGGGCATGGTCGGGACAGAAGCCGGAGGTCAGCAGGCCGGCGAACACCTGGGTGTCGGCCTGTGCGGCCAGGCTGTAGGCCAGCTCGGCACCCTCACCATCGCCGCCGACCAGCGGCAGGTGATATCCCGGCAGGTGCAGGAACGCCTGCACCCAGCGCGAGAAATTCTCGACGTCGCCAGCACCGAACGAACAGGTGCTATCGCCTTCGCGTTCAAGCACGCCCCGCAGGTGCGCCACATCCACCGCCGCCACCAGCGCACCGTCGGCACGCAGTGCTTCGATCGGCGCCAGGCTGGCAGCGCCATAGGGACCTTCGTGGAACCAGATCACCACCCGCTGCGGCACTCCCGCCGGCAGATGCACCGGCACCTGCTCGAATCGGCCATGGCTGACCTGCTGCACGGATGCCGCGGCCACCGCCGGCAACGCCGCCAGTGCCATCACCAGTCCCATCGCCCTGCCCAACCCTGCACGCGTCATGTCGCAACCCCAGTGGAATGCGCACACGATACGCCGCCACCGCGTGCACGACACGTACCGGTCACGGCCGTTCGCCGGGCCCGCGGCCAGGGTTCAGGCGCGTGTGCGCGCCAGACCGCGCCGGTACAGGGTGACGGCCAGCCAGAGCAGCCAGCCGACGATCACGGCGATCACCAGCTTCTGCCCCAGCCCGCGCGGCGGCCCGTCACGCCAGAGCACATGCAGCCACAGCAACGCGAAGGCCAGCCAGGCCCAGCCCCACAGCAGGGCAGCACTGCGCTGCCAGCCCGGCTCGCGACGCAGGTACCACGCCTGCAGCAGCATGCCGACGCTGGCACACAGGAAGGCCGTGTTGGCAGCCACGCCATGCACCAGCGGCGCCAGCAGCGGCGTCGCCTGCGGCAGCCAGCTGTCGCCGATGGCGACCGTCGCCAGGCCCAGGGCGGACACGGTGAACAGCAGCGGCGCGGCCGCGCTGCGGCGGGGCCCCACGCTGTGACGATAGAGCGCGATGCCGAGCGCGGCGATCGCCACCGCCAGCAGGCAGTAGGCGGCGCGCAGCGCCAGACCCCAGGGACCGTGCAGGTACAGGCTCAGGGTCGCGCGCATCCAATCCAGATCAGCGCGCGCGAACTGCGTCCACAGGGCCGTCGCCACGAACAACAGGAGCGCCACCAGAGCCAGCAGCGCAGCCGGACGCGCTCCGGTCATGGCGTGGCCTCCGGGTGCCGCGCCTTCCATTCGGCCAACGCCTTGCGGTAACGCTGCAGCTCTTCGGCATACAGATCGAGTACGCACAGCGGGCAGCCGCTGCCGCAGCACTCGTTGGGACCAGGTTCTTCTGGTGCGGTCTGCCGGGGATCAGGATCGGGAACGGACACGGTGGGCGGCGCTACCTTGCAGATGCAGGCCGCCAGTGTAACTGCCCCGCTCAGGTGTCCAGCCGGCGGCGCAGGTTCGCGCGTGCCGCGGCATCCAGGCGCTGGTGGAAGAAGTCGCTGAGGAAGATCCGCGGTGCGCGCAGCAATCCCTGCAGGAAGCGGCGGCGGCCGGCGCGGTACAGGAAACCCGGGACCACCCCCTGGTACTCCTCGGCCACACCACGATCGTAAGCATCGAACACCGGTGCAGGCGCACCCAGGATCGCCATGTCGCAATCCAGGAACAGCGCCGCTTCGGCGTCGACATCCGCAGGACCGAGTTCGCCATGACGGGCAGTCAGCAGGATCAGCTGCTCGACGCGGGCGGCGTCGATGCCCGCCAGCGCAGGCTCCTGCGCGATGGCCTGCACGGCCAGTGCCGCCGAGCGTGCCTCGTTGTCCTTGCGCCCCGCCTCGTAGACCGCATCGTGGTAAAGCGCGGCCAGAAAGACCTCGGCGGGCTGCCGCCAACCCGGTCCATCGGCGACGTCCTGGCAGTGCTGCAGCACCGCGCGCACGTGGCCGAAGTGATGGTACGCGCGTGGCGGCGTGGCATATCGGTCCTGCAACGCCTGCCACTGCGCCGGATCGAGCGGAATCGGGGCGAAGTCCATGCCGGCATGATCCTGCCAGACGCCCCGGCCAGCAAGCTGGACAATAATTCACCACGCACTCACAGCCGCCGTCCGGCAAGGGCGGAGCACAGTTGTCCACAGCTTTGCCGAGCGCTGGTCCACATCGCCTGTGGATGACCGCGCCGCCGACCGGCGGTCGATGCACCGGCGCACGGGCAGGACTACACTCGGCGGCAGGCGGATGCGCCCGCCGCTGCCGGGAATTGCCATGCAACGTCCTGCCACCCGATTCCTGCTGCTCGCCCTGCTCGCGCTGGCGGCGCCGGCCGCCGTTGCCCTGGACGGTCCTGCCGCCGCACCGGCCGCTCAGTACCGCCCCGCCCCAGCGAGCGTGCCGACCGCAGACGAAGTGCTGGCGATTCCGCCGGCGCTGCGCGCGATGCTGACCCGACAGGTGATCGCGCGCAGCCACTCGCGCGACCAGCGCCTGCAGGCCCTGGTGGAGATGATCTTTGATCGGCAAGGACTGGATCTGCAGTACGACGCCGACGCGACCTATACCGTCGGCGAAGTCTGGCAGTACCGCCGCGCCAACTGCCTGGCATTCACGCTGCTGTTCGTGTCGCTGGCACGCGAGGCCGGCATCCAGGCCCGGGTGCAGGAAGTCGGCAGCGTGGTGTCCTGGTATCAGGAGCAGGACCAGGGCGTGGTCTACAGCGTCGGCCACGTCAATGCCGGGGTCGACGTCGGCGGCCGCTTCGGCACGGTCGATCTGGACCGCAACGTGCTGTACGACCGCCACGGCCCGCAGCCGATCGACCGTGCCCGTGCGTTGGCGCACTTCTACAACAACCGTGGCGCCGAACGCATGGCCAGCGACGATCTGGATGGTGCCCGGGTGTTCTTCGATGCAGCGGTGGCGCAAGACGCGCGATTCGCACCGGCCTGGAACAACCTGGGCGTGCTGGACAACCGGAAGGGAGACACCGCCGGCGCACGTCGTGCGCTGGAAATGGCACTGCGCCTGGACGGCCGTCAGGATGCGGCACTGAACAACGCCAGTGCGCTCTACCGGCGGTTGGGCCTGGTGGCAGCAGCGCAGCAGCTGGAGCGCCGCCTGCGCGCCGTACAGCGCGAGGATCCGTTTGCCCAGTACATGCTCGGGGCCCGCGCCGAACGCGCAGGCGACCTGGCGGAGGCCATCCGCTGCTACCGCCGGGCGGTGCGCCTGTACGATGCCGCACACCAGTTCCATTTCGGCCTGGCGAGGGTGTACTTCCTCGCCGGCCAGCTGGCCCGCGCCGACAAGGAACTGACACGGGCCCAGGAACTCGGCGGGGCGCCGCAGCAGGCCCGCTACCAGGCCAAGCTGGACAGCCTGGCCCGCTGGCGGGCGCAGCAGCAGGCCAGGCGCTGAGGGCCCGTCAGGCCTTCTTGAGGAAGCAGGTTTTCAGCACCAGCCCCTTGATCTTGTCCGAGTTGCCTTCGATGTGCTCCGCATCGTCCTCGACCAGCCGGATGTTGCGGATCACCGTGCCCTGCTTGAGCGGAATCGAGGAGCCCTTGACCTTCAGGTCCTTGATCACGGTCACGGTGTCGCCGGCCTGCAGGGTGTTGCCGTTGCTGTCACGCACGACCAGCGCCTGCCCCGCGCCCTCCTCGGCGGTCCATTCGAAGCCGCAATCGGCGCAGATCCACAGCGCACCATCGGCATAGGTGTTTTCCAGGGTGCACTGCGGACAAGCGGGAACGGACGACATTGCAAGTACCTCAAAATGAATCAACGGCCGCCATTGTAACCGCCCGCTCTTTTCACCCGTTCTCCCGCGGCCGCTCCCCCTGCCCGCCCGAGATGGCCGGCAGGCGCTTGCAGCGGACCGCAAACTGCAGCAGAGTGCGCGGCCCTTGTCCGTCCCTGGAATTCCGCATGCGCCTCGGCATCGACTTCGGTACCAGCAATTCTGCCGCCGCCATCGTGCACGAGGGCCGCCTGTTGCCGATCCGCTTCGGCGATGCCGAACAGTTCCGCACCAGCGTCTACTTCCCAGGCGTGGTACCCGATCCGGACGACTTCCAGCCCGATGCCAGCCAACAGCATGCGCTGGAGCAGATGATCGACAGCGCGGCGCGTGCCGCCCGCGCTGCCGGCCAGGAGCGCCCGCCGCAGGCGCTGCGCCGCGAAGCATTGCGCGCACTGCGCCGCGAATGGATGGAAGCCCGTGCCCGCGAAGCGCGCAGCGCCAGCGACCTGCTGCAGAACGCGATCTACGGCGATGACGCGCTGGAAGCCTATTTCGAGGAGCATGAAGGCAACCTCGTGCAGAGCCCCAAGTCGATGCTCGGCTACAACCTGCACCCGCGCGCGAAGCAGACCATCACCGGCATTGCCGCGCATATCCTTGAGCACATCCGCCTGACCGCCAGCGCGCAGCTCGGCCGGCCGCTGCGCACCGCCCTGCTCGGCCGCCCCGTGCAGTTCCGCAGCTCGATCGGCGAGGCCGGCAACGCGCAGGCGCTGGACATCCTGCGCGAGGCGGCGGCGCAGGCCGGCTTCGACCGCATCGATTTCCTGGAAGAACCTGCCGCAGCGGCGATGCACTATCACGCCGGAAGCGCGACACGGCACCAGGCCGTGATCGTCGACATCGGCGGTGGCACGACCGACATCGCCCATGCCGAAGTGGGGGGACCAGTACCCCCGCATATCCACCGTGCCTGGGGCATCGCCCGTGGCGGCACCGACATCGACCTGGCCCTGAGCCTGTCCAGCTACATGCCGCTGTTCGGTCGTGGCATCACCCGCGTGCCCGCCCACCACTACGTGGAAGCCGCCACCGTGCAGGACATGACCCGCCAGCGCGACTTCCGCCAGCACAACTACGATGCGGTCGACGCACCCTGGGGCCCGCGCCTGCAGGCACTGCAGGACACCGGCAACACCGCGCGCCTGTACCGTGATGTCGAGCGCGCCAAGATGGCCCTGAGCAGTTCTGCCACGCACCGCAGCACGCTGGACTACATCGGCCGCGACCTGCACGCCGACAGCAGTGCCGAGGGCCTGGCCAGTGCGGCCCATGGCTACCTGGAACAGATCCGCACGCTGCTCGCCCAGGTGCGCAGCGACATCGGCGGCGACCCGGACGCGGTGTTCCTGACCGGTGGCATGTCCCGTGCGGGTTACCTGCGCCAGGCCGTGGCGGAGGCGTTTCCGGGTGCCCGGATGGTCTACGGGGAGCCTTCACTCGGGGTGGTACAAGGCCTGGCGCTGGCCGCAGCCAGCCGGGATTAACAAAACGTTACGCAGGGTTTGCTACCCTCGGTAGGCTTGATCCACAGCTGTACCTTCCATCGGCCCTGCCGGTGTGTGTTCCGGGTGCAGCGCGGCCCGCCACGCGGGTCTTGCGGCCGTGCCTTCCTGGCTCGTTCATGGCCGCGCATCACCCGAGCCGCCATCGAGACCCGCTTTGGGCACCCGCCAGGCCCCTGTGGCCTTACAACCTGACGCCGCACCTGCACCCATCGACTGCCGCCGTTGTGACGCGGTCTGTTGCCGGCTGCCGGTACTGCTGCAGCCCGGCGACCACGTGCCCGGCCAGTTCCTCGCGCGCGACGCCCACGGCCGGGCCGTGATGGCGCGCAACGAGGAAGGCTGGTGCGCGGCGATCGATCCCTATCACCTGCGCTGCACGATCTATTCGCAGCGCCCGGCGATCTGCCGCCAGTTTTCGATGGGCGGCGATGACTGCCGCCGCGAGCGGCAGGATTACCTGCGCCAGGCCGATGCCTGTGCGCTTTCCTCCCCTTCCACCTGACAGGAGCAACCATGCCCCGCAAGGCAAAGACCCCCGCGAAGGCTAACAACAGCATCCGTAGCGAACGCAAGGGTGCAGCCGCCAGTACTGTGGTCAGCAGCGACTCGATCGCGTCTGACCTGGCCGCGTTCCGCAAGGCCGGTGGCAAGATCGAAGTGCTGGGTACGACCTGGGCGCTAAAGAAAGCCAGCTGACCCTCCCTGACCGCGGCGGCGCTGCCGCCGCGGCCTGCCGGTCGATGCTCAGCGGTCCAGTCGGACCCGCACGCTGCCCGAATGCGACTGGATGCGGATATCGCCGTCACCGCCCCCCAGCCGCGTGTCGAGATTGCTGCCCGGCCCATAACGCGGCCGCTCCACCGTGCCGGCATCACTGTTGATCGAACCGCTGAAGCTGTTCACCGACAGCTGCGCCGATACGGTCCGCGGCAACCGCAGATTGACCGATGCGCTCACCGATTCGACGTTGATGCGCCCCCCCGGCGCCAGACCGGCAGCGGCCAGTTCGATGCTGCCTGACACCGTCTCCACCGCCAGGCGCTGGATGCGCCCCGCATCGACATCCACGCGTCCGGACACGGTCTGCGCACCGATGTCGCCGGACACGCCTCCGCCCGCGTCAATGCGGCCGCTGACGGTGTTCACGTCCAGCCGCGGCGTCTGCAGGCGGGCAGTGACGCTGCCGCTGACCGTGTTGAGCTTGGTGTCGCCGCTGCGGCCTGCCGCGGACAGGCTGCCGCTGACCGTATCGGCCTGCAGCCGACGCACATCGATGCCACTGATGTCCTGGCTCGCACTGACGGTGCTGAGCAGCAGTTCCGCCGAGCGTGGCACGTTCAGCACCAGGGTGGCCCCGCCATTGTTGCTGCGGCGTGGATATTCCACCTCCCACCGCACGCGGTTGGCACTCTTCTCCTGACGCAGCTGCAGGCCGTCGCTGAGGCTGCCGGTGAGCTGGACCTCGTTGCGGTCCCAGCCGCGCACGGTGACCTTGCCGGCCACGTTGCTCAGTTCAATCCGGCCACCGGTGGCGAGTGCATGGCGTTCGTCGACGCGCGTGTCGGCCAGTGCCACAGCCGGTACCAGCAGCAGCGCGGCGCAGCAGAAAAGAAGGGGTCGCATCATGGGTCTCCTCAGGTTGTCAGTCCGGCGGCGGCCTGCGCCGCCTGCCGGGTCAGTTCCAGCCGCAGCGCATAGGTGCGCTTGAGCTGTCCAAGCAGGTGCGGCGCACGTGGATCCTGCGCCATCGCCGCGCGGATCTGCTCCGCGCTGCGGTCGAGTTCGTGCAGGGCCGGTTGCCACTCCGCTGCCCCGCCCTGCGGCAGGGAGGCCACCGCCTGCTGGTACTGCTCGGTCATCGCTGCGGCCTGCAGCTGCAGCCCGGAAGGCGCTGGCGTGGCCTGCGGCGGCTGCCACCACGGTGCCACCGCGTAGACCGCCAGGCTGGCGGCCAGCGCCGCGCCCACCGGCAGCCACCAGCGCCGTCGCGGACGCGGCGTCATCGCCACCACCTTGCCTGCTGCCGGGAGCGGTCCGGGGGCGGACCCGCGCGGTGGCAGGCTGGCCGACAGCCGCGCCCAGCCGTCCTCCGGAACGCTGCGCTCGCGGGGCAGGGCGCGCAGGCGCGCGAGCAGGTCGTGGTCGTGGTCGTAGTCGGGGTCGTTCATCGTCATGTCATGTCTCCCAGCCGTGCACGCAGCAAGCCACGCGCACGATGCAACTGTGCCTTGGAACTGCCGACAGCCATCTGCAGCTGCTCGGCGATTTCCTGGTGTTTCCAGCCTTCGATGTCGTGCAGCACCAGCACCGCCCGCGCCCGCGGGGGCAGCGTCGCCAGCGCACGTTCCAGGTCGCGCTCCGTGCCGGCGCAGCGGTCATGCACGGCCAGCTCCGGTACACCACCGTCCACGTCATCCAGGCTGTCGTGATCGTGCCCTCCCGCCCGGCCGCGCAGTTCCATCAGCGCCGCGTTGACCCCGAGACGATGCAGCCAGGTCGACAGGCTGCTTTCGAAGCGGAACCCGGGCAGTGCCTTCCACGCCTGCAGGAACGCTTCCTGCAGCGCATCCTCCGCACGTGCCTGCTGGCCGCCACACAGCCTCCACAGCACGGCGAACACCCGTGGCGCATGGCGTCGATACAGCAGTTCGTAGGCCGCTGTATCGCCACCGGCTGCCGCCCGTACCAGGGCAGGTTCGTCGACGGCGTCGGAGGCAGCAGGCGGTGCGGGCATGGTGGTGTCGAGCATAGTCCTTGGATGCGCCAGTCCCGCAGAAGGTTTAGATCGGATTCCTGCCAGGCACGATGCAACCTTTTCGGCGGCCGCTGCATCCATGGAGGGTCCTTCGTGAAATACCGTCCGGGAGCCCGCCATGTCCAGCCCATCGTGTGCCGCCCTGCTGGCCGTCGCTGCCTGCGTCGCGCTGCAGGTGCTTGGCCTGTCGCTGCAGCTCCACCCCGAGCGCGGCCGGGCCTGCCTGCAGCAGCAGCGCCAGGAGCTGGTGTGCCTGGCGTGGAGGCCGATGGTCGAATCGCCGGCACGTGCCGGGTAACATCGGCGACCACCACCGCTACCTGCTGTCGCCCCATGATGTTGTCGCTGAAGGATCACCTGCCGGCCTGGACCCATCCCTGGCTGCACAACATGGGCATCGCCCTGCAGATCGCGCTCGTCCTGCTGGCCGCCTGGCTGCTGCGGCTGCTGGCGCGCCGCCTGATCCGCCGATTCGCCGACCACTACACCCTGCCGCCGGAAATGGTGATGGGCGCGCGCCGCATCACCAGTTTCGTGGTCTATTTCAGTGCACTGCTGTACATCCTGAGCCTGCTGGGGGCCTCACCGGCAGTGCTGTGGACGGCATTCACGGGCTTTGCAGCCGTCGGTGCGGTGGCCTTCTTCGCGGCCTGGAGCGTGCTCTCCAACATCTTCTGCACGCTGCTGATCTTCACTACCCGCCCGTTCCGCCTGCATGACTACATCGAGGTGCTGGAGAACGGCGAGAAGCCCGGACTGAAGGGCCGGGTGATCGATGTGAACCTGATCTACACCACGTTGCAGGAGACCGGCGAAGGCCACGAAGGCACGGTGCTGCAGCTGCCGAACAACCTGTTCTTCCAGCGCACCGTACGCCGCTGGCGCGATCCGGCACAGGCACCGGGCGGCATCCAGGGCGACGGCTGAGCCGCCCACATCAACGCAGCTGGCTGTCTTTGCTGCCGCGACGGTTGTAGCTGCTGTGCGCCTGCTCTTCCTCATCGTGCGCCTGCTGGCAGGCCACGCACAGCCGTACGCCGGGCACGGCGTTGCGCCGCGCCAACGGAATCGGTGCGTCGCATTCCTCGCAGTGCTCCAGACCCGGGCCCTGGCGCAGCTGGCGCCGCGCGCGGGCAATCGCATCGTCTACCGTCGCGTCGATCTGGTCCTGGACCGCGCCATCTCCCGCCCAACCGGTAGCCATGTCTGTCCTCCGCAGGTGTGTGGCCTGATATGGGGACGATACACCCACGGAAAAGGCCGGGCAGTGCCCCGCCCGGCCCGTGCTTCAGCTACCTGTCTGCCCGTGGGGACGCCTGGGGCAGCGGCTTACCAGACCAGATCGTCAGGAATCTGGAACTGCGCGTAGTAGGCATCATCTTCGGCGTTGCCGGTGGAGATCTCCTCCGTCGAGCCCGGCTGCCCGTGGTCGACCACGATGGCTTCCGGCGCGCGCTCGCGCACCTTTTCCGCCGCAGCACGCGGCAGCAACGCGTAACCCTCGCCCTGGGCGACGATGACCAGCACGCCCACCGACAGCGCCTTGCGCAGCTTGGGGTCGATCAGCAGGGTGCGGATCGTGCTGCCATCGCTGAAGCGATACTCGTCCTCGCCCTTATGCGGCACGGCATGGGCAGCGATGATCTGCTTTGCCTGCGCCTTCTGCTCGGCCAGCCTGGCCTGTGCGTTGCGCTCGGCGGCCAGGGCACGATCACGCTCGATCTTCTCGGCGCGGGCGCGTTCAGCCTCACGCTGGACCTCGGCCGACGTCGATTCAGCCTTGCCCTGGCGCGCCTTGGCCTGTTCGCGTGCGGCGGCGCTGGCCTGCGACTTCTTGGCCAGGCCGGCCTTGAGCAATTGTTCCTGCAGCGCGTTGGGCTTTGCCATGGTCGGTGCGTACCGCGTGTAATCTTGGATGCCCCCATTCTACCGACGCCCCGCCGCCCCTGCATGGCAGTCCTGAAGTACCTCACCGGTTATCCCGAACCCCTGGTCGCCCAGGTCAGCGAACTGCTGGCGCAGGGCCGGCTCGGCCCGTGGCTGCAGCAGCGCTATCCCGAGCCCCATGAGGTGCGCAGCGACCGCCAGCTCTACGACTACACCCAGGAGCTGAAAGACCGCTACCTGCGCAAGTCGGTACCGCTCAACAAGGTCTGCTACGACAACACGCTGGAAGTGATCAAGCATGCATTGGGCACGCATACCGCCATTTCCCGCGTGCATGGCAGCCGCCTCAAGGCCAGCCGTGAGATCCGCATCGCCACGGTGTTCCGGCAGGCGCCGGCCGCCTTCCTGCGCATGATCGTGGTGCACGAACTGGCGCATCTGAAGGAAGCCGACCACAACAAGGCCTTCTACCAGCTCTGCCAGCACATGGAGCCCGATTACCTGCAGCTGGAATTCGACACCCGCCTGTACCTGACCGAGCTGGCCAACCGCAGCCAGCGCTGACCGCGCGCAGGGGCTACACTGCGCGGCCCCCGCCCGACCTGCCCGCCCATGGAACCGATACGCCTCGACAAACGCTTGTCCGCCCTGCTCGGCATCCCGCGCGGCGAAGCGCGGCGCTACATTGAAGGTGGCTGGGTCACGGTCGATGGCGAGGTGGTCGAACAGCCACAGCGCCCGGTCGATGACACGGCGGTGATCGTGGTCGATGAACAGGCCAATGACAGCAAGGCCGAGCGCGTGGGCATGCTGCTGCACAAGCCGGCTGGTGCTGCCGCCGAAACCCTGTGTGCGCTGGTCAGCAGCAACAGCCACAGCGCTCTGGACGCCAGCGGCATCCGGCCACTGCAGCGCCATTTCCACGGGTTGCAGCTGGCTGCGTCCCTGCCCGCGGCAGACAGCGGCCTGGTCGTGGTCAGCCAGGACCCGGCCACGCTGGCCCACCTGCAGCGCAATCTCGGCCGCACCGAACAGGAGTATCTGGTCGAAGTGGCAGAAGGCGGGCCGGAACGGGGCCCCTGGCTGCTGGCCCGGCTGCAGCAGGAGTCGGGCGGGGCCAAGGTGAGCTGGCAGAGCGAGCAGCGGCTGCGCTTCGCCGGCAAGGGGCTGACGGCCAAGGGCCTGAAGACCGCGGTGGCTGCCGCTGGCCTTCAGGTCACCGCCCTGCGCCGCCTGCGCATCGGCCGGGTGGCACTGGGCCCGCTGCCGCCGGGACAGTGGCGCTACGTGGGCAGCGACGAACGGTTCTGACGCGCGCCGCCGCGCGGCACGCCGATCCACTAGCATGGGGCCATGAGCCCGCCTGCGCCTGTGTGGCGACGCCTGTTGCGCGTCGTTGCGATCATCTTCGCCATCCTCCTGCTGCTGGTCCTGTCCGGACTGCTGCTGGCCGACCACCTGACGCCACAGGCGCACGGTGAGCCGTCGCACGTACTGCCGCTGCAACCGGCGCAGACCCGCATCGACCAGCAGGTCGTGCCGCTGCAGGAGGCGCACCCCGGGCAATCCGGCGTGGCCTTCCTCGGCGATGGCATGGATGCATTCGCGGCGCGCGCGATGATCACCGCGCAGGCCGGGCGCAGTCTGGACCTGCAGTACTACATCTGGCACGACGACCTGATCGGTCACCTGATGGCCAGAGCGCTGCATGACGCCGCCGAGCGCGGGGTGCGCGTGCGCATCCTGCTGGACGACATGAATGCCAAGGACAAGGACGCGCTGATGATGGCGCTGGACCGGCATCCGAACATCGAGATCCGGCTCTACAATCCGTTCCGCAACCGCAGCGGCATCCTGCGCATGGTGGAGATGGTGCAGCGCTTCTTCAGCGTGAACCACCGCATGCACAACAAGAGCTGGATCGCCGATGGCCGTGTTGCCATCGTCGGTGGCCGCAACATCGGCGAGGAGTATTTCAGCGCGCGCACGGATGTGAACTTCCAGGACCTGGACCTGCTGGTCGCCGGCCCTGCCGTTGCACAGGCGAACCGGATATTCGACGACTACTGGAACAGCCCGGCGGCGATTCCGGTCTCCGCGCTGGCCTTCCATACCGACGCGCAGCTTCGCCTTCTGGTGCGTGAGTCCGACCATGAAGCGCAGCGCGATGCTGCCCGGCCCTATCTTGCGCGCGTGGCCGAATCACGCCATCGGCAGCGTCCCAGCCCCGAGCCGCTGCACTGGAGCAGCACCGTGCGCATCGTCTCGGATCCGCCGATGAAACACCGCAACGACGACCGCGGCAGCTGGCTCGTTACCGGGCTGATCGGTGAACTGGAGTCTGCGCGCAGCAAGGCCTTGTTGATTTCGCCCTACTTCGTGCCGGGCAACGAGGGCCTGGACGGGCTCTCGGCAATGGCGTCGCGCGGCGTGCACGTGGGCATAGTGACCAACTCCCTTGCCGCCAACGACGTTGCGGCCGTGCACGGCGGCTACATGGGCTACCGCGTGCCCCTGCTGAACGCCGGCGTGCACCTGTATGAGCTGAAGGCACAGGGCCAGGCGGGCGATGCAGGCCTGTTCGGCAGCAGCGGGGCCAGCCTGCACACCAAGGCCTTCCTGGTGGACGACCACCGTGGCTTCGTCGGTTCCTTCAACCTCGACCCGCGCTCGGCCTATCTCAACACCGAAATGGGGGTGCTGTTCGACGATCCCGTGCTGGGCGCGCAGCTGCGCGACGAGTACCTGCGCCTGGCCGACGCCAGGCACAGCTGGTGGCTGGCAGTGGACAACCGCGATCGGCTGCGCTGGCTGGAGCGTGAGCCTCCGCCGCGCTGGGTGGAGGACGAGCCAGGTGCTACGCGGCGCCAGCGCTGGCTGTCGCGGATCATCAGCTGGCTGCCGGTGGAATCGCAGCTGTAGCGCTCAGTGTGCCCTGGCCTCGCCTTCATGCGGGGCGTCGTCCAGTGTTTCCACGCTGCGACCATGCAGGCGCCGCCAGATCCAGCGAAGCGCATGGGGCGGAGCCGACGGCAGCTGCTCCAGCAGGGCCAGCATGCGGCCCTGGGTGGAGTGGCCATGCCGGCACAGCAGGCTCGCCGCCGCCGCTGCGCTGCCCAGCCGCAGGCTGTCGGACAGAGGGCCCGAGGCGTCGGCCGCCAGGGTCTGGTGTACCGGGTCGGGCAGCTCCCAGGCGGCGGCCACCCGCTGTGCCAGCGGCAACGACCACTGCTGCAGCAGCTGCAGAGCCAGGGCCGGCTGCACGTCCTCGCCGCGCGCCTGGGCTTCCTGCAGCAGCTGGCGCATCACCAGCGCCGCACCGAGTCCCTGCACCAGGCCCAGCCACTGCGCAGCGAAGGCATCGCCGGAGTTCACGCTGCGTGCGTGGTCGGCAGCAGCACGCGATGCCAGCAGGGCGTGCTCCCAGGTGATCGTGCTGAACTGCGGGAACCGCTCGCACTGAACCTGCATCACCGGCTGCACCAGCACCGCACTGATGATCTGCCGCACGCCTTCCGTGCCGACCAGGGTCACCGCCCGCTGCAGGCTCTCGACCGGGCGTTCGTGCACCTTGTACGCGGGACTGTTGGCGATACGCAGCAGGTTGCCCGTGAGTACCGGATCCTGGCCGATGATCGCCGCCATCACCCGTGCCGAGGCGGCATCATCGTTGACGGTCTGGATCAGCTGCGGCAGCAGCTGCGGCCGGCGCGGCAGCTGCCGCGTCGCCCAGTCGCGATCCTGCAGCGCGTCCGCCACCGCCTGCGCCAGTCCGGCGCTGGCGGCATCGACAGGGCCGGGCTCGCCCGCCAGTCGCGGGTACAGCGCCAGCGCGTGCAGGCCACGCTGCAGCTGCGCGGCGATCTCTCCCGGGGGCACTGGGTCTCCCTGCAGGCGGGCAGCCGCAGCGGCCACCGCCTGACGCGGCCCCGCCGACAGACGCGACGGCGCCGCGCCGGTCAGCGACGCAAGCCAGCCGCGTACCCTGCGTGCCCAGGCCAGCGTCACCGGCCGTGATCCTGTCGATGTCGTACTGCGCTCGCCATGGCCCGTCTCTGTCTCTTCACACGATCCGGCCACTGGCCATCGACGCAGCATCGGCCGCGCTTTCATCTTCTTTAACCCGCAGTGCCCGTCGACGTCGACGGCAGACACTCGGGGAATGGACTAGAATGGCGCCGCGCGACCCGTCCCCCTGCACCGACGACGTCGCTTTTTTTGTTTTGGGACCCTACCGTTCACTGGTCGTTCGCTGCAGTTCGCCGCCGTTCGCACCATCGGAGACGCCATGCTATTCGAAACCCTCGCCACCACCGGCCACGAACAGGTGGTGTTCTGCCACAGCCATGACGCCGGCCTGAAGGCGATCATCGCCATCCACAACACCACCCTGGGCCCGGCCCTGGGCGGCGTGCGCATGCGTCCCTATGCCAGCACCGACGAAGCGCTGGCCGACGTGCTGCGGCTGAGCCGGACGATGACCTACAAGAATGCGCTGGCCGGCCTCAATGTCGGTGGCGGCAAGGCGGTGATCATCGGCGATCCGAAAGCGGACAAGACCGAAGTCCTGTTCCGCGCCTTCGGTCGCTATGTCGATTCGCTGGGTGGCCGCTACATCACCGCCGAAGACGTCGGTACCGACGTCAACGACATGGAGAACATCTACCTGGAAAGCCAGTTCGTGACCGGCGTCCACCAGGTGCATGGCGGCTCCGGAGATCCCGCACCGTTCACCGCCTACGGCGCGCTGCAGGCGTTGATGGCGTCGATGCGTTTCAAGTTCGGCCACGAGGAAGTGGGCAAGACCAGCATCGCAGTGCAGGGCCTGGGCCACATCGGCATGGAACTGGTCAAGCTGCTGCGCGACCGCGGCGCGAAGCTGTATGTCACCGACCTGGACGCGGCCCTGGTCGATCGCGCAGTCAGCGATTTCGGCGCCGAAGCAGTGAAGCCGGACGAGATCCACGAAGTGAATGCCGACGTCTTCGCGCCGTGCGCGCTGGAAGGCTCGATCAATGCCGACACCCTGCCGCGGATCAAGGCCAAGATCATCTGTGGCACCGCCAACAACCAGCTGTCCAGCCTGGAAATCGGCGATGAACTGCACGCGCGCGGCATCCTGTACGCACCCGATTACGCGGTCAATGCCGGTGGCGTGATGAACGTGTCGCTGGAGATCGATGGCTACAACCGCGAGCGCGCGATGCGCCTGATCCGCAGCATCTACCACAACCTGACACGCATCTTTGAACTGTCGCAGCGCGAGAACATCGCGCCGCAACGTGCGGCCGACCGAATCGCCGAGAGCCGCATCCTGTCGATCGGCAAGCTGAAGATGCCGCTGGGCCGCAGCACCCCGCGCCTGGGCAATCTGCGCGGCGGTTGACCGCCCCTGCCGGGCCTCGGCACGGCGCCCCTCCGGGCGCCGGCAACCCCATGATGGATCAGAACCCGGCACTGTAACGCAGCGCCGCTTGCCGTGCGTCATCACCGCCGACACGCTGATCGATGCCCAGGCTCAGACGGCCACTCCGCCCCCACCACGACTCCAGCGCAAGCCCGAGCAGGGCGCTGCCACGCGGTGAGTCGGCACCTGGCAACGGTGCCCACGCGTCGACACCGACGAAGCTGGCCTGCCACTCCCCGGCGCCGCCCTGAAGGCGCTGCTGCCATTCGGCGTGCCCGCGCAGCGTCCAGCGTCCCCAGCCGCGCTCGCCGCGCAGCCCCGCCAGCAGTTGGCTGCGCTGCGCACGATTGGCTTCACCCCGCAGGCCGAAACCGAAGCCGCCGCGCTCGTTGAACGCCGCGGTATCCACCCGCGTGGCACTGGCACCGACATACGGTGTCAACGACGCGCCGACGGTGCCGAAGCGATAGCCGCTTTCGACACTGGCGCTGCTGAATCGACCGCCGTAGCGCGCGGAAACGCCGTAGGCACCTGCACCCAGCAGCAGCTGCCGGTCCAGTTCGCGGGTGAACCGCCCTGTGCCGAACTGTGCCAATGCATAACCGTGCCCAACGCTCCAGCCGGCATACAGCTGCGCCTGCGCCTGGCGGTCCTGCCCGCGGTCACCGTTGAAGGCACTGCCACCGTTGCTGCGTGTTTCACCGAACGCCATGCCCAGCAGGCCATGGCTGCCCAGCGGCACGTCCTGACCGGCCATCCAGCCCCGGCTGTCGGTCGCGCTGCCGGCGAAACTGCCCTGCCCTGCCTCACCCAACGTGCTCTGCCAGGCACCGCGCAGCGCAGGCAGAGCCTGCACGCGATCGAAACGGGCGGCCACCGCGCGTCGCGACATGTCGATGCTGTCGAAGGCCGCCGCCTCGGCACGCGCGTGGGCCTTGCCGGACAGGCTCTCCAGCGTGGCCGCCAAGCCCGTGCTGCGCTGCAGGCCGGCCGCTGCGCCACCGAATGGTGAATCCTGCAACGCGTGGTTGCCGTCCAGTTCGACGAACGCGCCTTCCAGCCGCGCCGCAGTTGTCTGCACACCGGCATTGAGCCCACGCGCAGCGGCGGTGACACTGATCCGGGTCAGGTTCAACCATGCGTTGTTGCTGTCATAGCCATAGCTGGTCTGCAGCAGGGCCAGCCCCTGCAGGCCACTGGATGTGGCCGCGGTGCTGAAGGTGCCGGTCAGGCCGGCTGCGGCATGGATCAGATCCTGCCGGGTACCGTCCTGCGGCACGTAGCCATCGACGAATCCGTGGACGTGCACGCCACCGTCCAGACGGGCGCTGCCGGTGACCTGCAGCGCGTTGGCCCCCAGCGCGATCATCAGCTGTGCGCCGGCCTGCTGCACGTAGTTGCCTTCGATGGTCGCCGTGGTGTTGGCAGTGGTCAGGAACACACTGCTGCCGTTGGTCACATTGCCGACCACGCGGGGCGTGCCGCCATTGAACTGCAGGCCGCTGGATGATGGATCGGCCTGCGGCAGGATGCTCACGCTGGAACGGATCACGCCGCCGTCGCGCAGCGACAGCACACCGCCTTCGATGCGGGTGGCACCGCTGTAGCTGCTGTTGCCGGTCAACGCCAGCACGCCAGCGCCCTGCTTGACCAGGCCGCCACTGCCGACGATGTCGTTGCTCCAGACCGAACCGGTGGATGCTGCGTCGACATTGGCAATCACGTCGCCCCAGTCGAAACGTCCCGGCCCGTTGATGGCCCTGCCGATGTCGAGCAGGCCGTAGCCGAACACCGGGTCCACGCCGGCGGCGCCGATGTCCTTGGCCGTGCCGAGCAGGGTCTGCCGTACCAGGTTGTTGTCGAAGTACGGATACCGCTCCCACACCAGCGCGGCTGCGCCCGACACCAGAGGTGCGGCGAAGGACGTGCCGTAGTTCCAGAAGTAGCTGGTGCCCGCGTCATCCGGATAGACCGCGCTGCCCGGCGCCGCCAGACAGTAGCGCGCCGCCTGGCCGCAGGCATTGGCGTAACCGGCCAGCGTGTCCGGCGCGTAGGGATCGACGGCCGTGGCCACCAGCCAGCCGCGCTCCAGATCCGCAGCCGGTCGCGAGCCTGCCACGCCCGCCTGGCCCGGCAACGCCGCCAGGCTGCTGGGCTCGCTGCGCGCATCGTTGCCCGCGGCGAACACCACCAGCCCGCCGTGATTGATGACGAAAGGCCGGTACTCGCCGGCGACCTGGGCGGTGGTGGGCAGGTCGGTCCAGTACAGCCCGCCCCAGGAATTGTTCATCACCTTGACGTTGTAGCTGATCAGGTCGCGGTGCACCTGGGCCACTCCGAGGGTGCCGCTGAAGGAATTGCCCTGGCCGCTGCCGTCGTCTGCCGGCGGCTTGTCGGAGATGATCCGCGCCGACACGATCTGCGCACCGGGCGCGATGCCGCCGGGCCAGCGCCCGACCGCTGCGCCCGCGGCCAGGCTGGCGACGGCAGTGCCATGGCCGACCACATCGTCCACGCCCAGATTGTTGCGGGCAGGGTCGATGTAGGTGAGGTTGGCCACTACCCGCCCGTTCAACGCGGCGGCCGCGCGCTGCACGCCCGAATCGACGATGCCGATGCGCACGCCCCTGCCGGTGGCACCGGTGGCCTGCGCGGCACCCGCATGGGTGACCGACAGGTGCGCATCGAAGGCCGGCTCCAGCGGTTTGGGCGGGGGCGGCGTGGTCGGCGGCGGCGGTGCAGGCGGCGGCGTGGTGGGCGGCGGGTCAACGCGCACGTTGCCACCGCCACCTCCGCCCCCACACGCCGTCAGCGCCATCGCCAGCGCCGCTGCCAGGACCGACCGTGCCATCGTCGTGCGTTCCATCGATTCCATCCCATGAACGTTGGCCCGCCTTCATCCCGGCGGGCATGCGGCGCCATCCAGCGGCAGCCATCCCCGACCCTCTATACTTGGGCCGACCCCCACGCAGTCTGCCGGGAAACCGGAGCGCATCCAACGCCCCCCGGTCTCCTTTCCGAACATTGCTTACGCATCAACGAGATTGCCATGTCCAACATCGTCATCGCCGCCGCCAAACGCACCGCCATCGGCTCCTTCCTCGGCCAGTTCAACGGTGTGCCGACCCCGACCCTCGGCGCGGCCGCCATCGCCGCAGCGCTGGAGCAGTCCGGTGTCCCGGCCAGCGACGTTTCCGAAGTTCTGATGGGCTGCGTGCTGCCGGCCAACCTCGGCCAGGCGCCCGCCCGCCAGGCCGCGATCGCCGCCGGCATCCCGCTGTCCGTCGGTGCCAGCACCCTCAACAAGGTGTGCGGCTCGGGCATGAAGACCATCATGCTCGGGCATGACCTGATCAAGGCCGGTTCGGCCAAGGTCGTGGTTGCCGGCGGCATGGAGTCGATGTCCAACGCGCCGCACCTGCTGCCCAACTCGCGCACCGGCAACCGTTTCGGCAACTTCCAGGCGGTGGACCACATGGCCCACGATGGCCTGGTCAACGCCTACGACGGCAAGGCCATGGGTGAATTCGCCGAATGCGCCGTGGACAAGTATCAGTTCAGCCGCGAGGAGCAGGACGCCTACGCCATCGAATCGGTCAAGCGCGCGCAGGCGGCGCAGACCAACGGTGCGTTCGCCGACGAGATCGTCGCGGTGAAGGTGGCCACCCGCAAGGGTGAGGTCGAGGTCGACACCGATGAACAGCCCGGCCGCTCGGACATCGCCAAGATTCCGACCCTGCGCCCGGCATTCAAGAAGGACGGCAGCGTGACCGCTGCCAGCTCGTCCAGCATTTCCGACGGCGCCGCCGCCGTGGTGCTGCTGACCGAGGAAGACGCCAAGGCCCGCGGCATCACCCCGCTGGCACGCATCGTCGGCCACGCCACGCATTCGCAGGAGCCGGAGTGGTTCACCACCGCACCGATCGGCGCCATCCACGCATTGCTGCAGAAGACCGGCTGGTCGCTGGACCAGGTGGATCTGTTCGAAATCAACGAAGCCTTCGCCGTGGTGGCGATGGCCCCGATGCGCGAACTGGGCATTCCCCATGACAAGCTCAACGTGAATGGTGGGGCCTGCGCATTGGGCCATCCGATCGGCGCATCCGGGGCACGCCTGGTGGTGACCCTGGTCAACGCCCTGCGCACGCGCGGTGGCAAGCGCGGCATTGCCACCCTGTGCATCGGTGGTGGCGAGGCGACCGCAATTGCCATCGAATTGATTTAAAAAGGTTTAACTGCGATTTCGCAAAAATGAATGCGGGATCGCTTGACAGCCAAACGTGGCTTGTCATCATGTTGTCGGCGCGCAGTTGCGCGTTGCCTAATCTAACGACGAGGATTCACACAATGAGCATCAACAAGCTGCTGGTCGCGATGTCCCTGGCTCTGGCCCTGGCCGCCTGCTCGAAGCAGGAAGCTGCCCAGGACGCCGCTGCTTCGGCCAACGAAGCCGCCACCGAAGCCCAGGCTGCTGCCGATCAGGCCGCCGCTGCTGGCGCCCAGACCGCCGACGCTGCCCAGCAGGCCGCCGACACCGCCGCCACCGCTGCTGACGCTTCGGCTGACGCCGCTGCCCAGGCTGCTGGCGCCGCTACCGACGCTGCTGCTGAACAGGCCAAGGACGCTGCCAAGGCTGCCGAAGGCACCGCCGAGCAGGCCAAGGACGCTGCTGAAGAAGCCAAGAAGTAATAACTTCTTTCTTCACGCTGTTCTGGAAAAGCCGCTGGTTCGCCAGCGGCTTTTTCTTTGCATCGCGTTCCGCGACCCCGCCTTCACAAGGGCGTGAATAGGCTGGCGTCCCCATCCATTGCCGCAGTGCACTACCGGAGACCGCCATGAAGATCCGCTCGCTGACCCTGTCCCTGCTGGCCGCTTCGCTGCTGATCGGCCTGGCCGCCTGCAAGGGCCCGGAAGCCGAACAGGCCCGCCGGGATGCGCGGCAGGCTGCCGACAGCGCAGGCGCCGCCGCCCGTGACGCAGTCGACCAGGCCGCCGCAGCTACCCGCGAGGCCGCCGACAAGACGGCAGCTGCATCCGAGCAGGCGGCGGCCGATACCCAGCAGGCGCTGGACAAGGCGGCCGACGCTACCGCCAATGCTGCTGACCAGGCCAAGGTCGCCGCCACCGACGCCGCTGCACACGCCAGCGATGCGACCGCGGACGCCGCACAGAAGGTCGCCGACAAGGCGCGTGATGTCGCAAATGACGCGAAGGCGAACGCGGCCAAGGAAGAAGCCAAGCACTGAGCCGCGTCCGGTACTGCAGAGCGCCGCAGCCACGCTGCGGCGCTCTACAGAATTCCACGCTACGGCAGCGCGCGCGCCAGGATTTCCGACAGGTCCAACCCGGCCGGCAGGGTGCCGAACACCCATCCATGTTCACCGCCGAGCCGGCTGCGGATGAACGCATCCGCCACCGGACTGCGTGCACGCAGCAGCAGCGCCGCCTGCAGCAGCAATGCGGTGCGCTCGCAGAACATCCGCGCCTGCGACTCTTCCGGTGCCGGGGTCGTTACCCAGCGCTGCAGCGCAGCGGCATAGCGCGCATCGCGATCAGCCACCGCCGACAGCTCGCCCTGCAGTGCGGCCAGCGTCTCCGGTTCGCGGGCCAGTGCCCGCAGCACATCCAGGCACTGGATGTTGCCACTGCCTTCCCAGATCGAGTTCAGCGGCGCCTGCCGGTACAGGCGCGGCAACATTGATTCCTCCACATAGCCCGCGCCGCCCAGGCATTCCTGCGCCTCGTTGACGAAGGTCGCCGCCCGCTTGCACACCCAGTATTTGCCCAGCGCCGTGCCCAGCCTGGCCAGCGCCGCCTCGCCGGCATCGAAGGACGCACGGTCCACCGCACGCGCGATGCGCATCGACAGCACCGTCGCCGCTTCCGATTCCAGTGCGAGGTCGGCCAGCACGTTGGCCATCAACGGATGCTCCACCAGCAACCGGCCGAAGGTGCGGCGGTAGCGGGCATGGTGCAGCGCCTGCGCCAGCGCCATGCGCATTTCCGCTGCGGCACCCAGCATGCAGTCCAGGCGGGTCATCATCACCATGCCGATGATGGTGGCCACGCCACGCCCCTCTTCGCCCACCCGCCACGCCTGCGCGCCGCAGAACTCGACCTCGCTGGACGCGTTGGCCCAATCGCCCAGTTTGTCCTTCAGCCGCACCAGGCGGAATGCATTGCGGTCGCCATCGGCAAGCCGGCGCGGCATCAGCAGACAGGTCAGTCCGCCCGGTGCCTGCGCCAGCACGAGGAAGCCATCGCACATGGGTGCCGAGAAGAACCACTTGTGGCCGACCAGCCGATAGCGCTCGCCGTCGATGGGCTCTGCTCCCGTGGTGTTGGCGCGCACATCCGAGCCCCCCTGCTTCTCGGTCATGCCCATGCCCAGGGTGATGCCGGCCTTGTCGGCCACCGGTACGTCGCGCGGGTCGTACACCGGTGCGGCGGCCTTGCGCGCCCATTCGGCCAGGTTCGGCTGCGACCGCAGCACCGCTACCGCCGCATGGGTCATCGTCAACGGGCAACTGGTACCGGCCTCGGCCTGGTGGTGCAGATAGCTCAGCGCCGCGCGTGCAACATGCGCACCCGGCTGCGGCTCATGCCAGGACAGGCCGGCCACGCCATGCGCCTTCGCGGCGGTCATCAGCTGGTGGTAGGCCGGATGGAACTCCACCGTATCGATGCGATGCCCCTGCGCGTCGTGGGTGCGCAGGCGCGGGCGGTCGCGGTTGGCATCGAATCCGAGCCGGTACAGCTCGTCACCGGCCAGCGCACCGTACTGCGCCAGGCGCGGGACGAAGGCTGCGGCGCCTTCGCGATGCACCGCCTCCATCAACGCTGCGTCATCGGTCCACAGCTGGCGCCCGGCGAACGGTGGCGGCTGATTGAGCACCACATGGGTCTCGAAGGGGGCAGTGCTGCTGAAACCCGGTCCACTCATGCGATCCATCCGGCGGCAAGAGGTATGCGATCCGATTGTGCCGCATGCTGCGCCAAGCCCGCGTTCAGGCCGGTTCTCACCCCGTGCACGAGCCGCGCGCCACAGTGCAGCCATGGCAGGCAACGACGATCTTGTGATGCTGCGCCCGGAAGGGCTGTACTGCGCTGCTGGCGATTTCCACATCGATCCCTGGCGGCCGGTGCCGCGCGCGGTCATCACCCATGGTCATGGTGACCACGCGCGCCCGGGCATGGGCGAATACCACTGCAGCACGGGCAGCGCGCCGATCCTGCGCTGGCGGCTGGGCGACGTACCGCTGCACGCGCATGCCGAGGGCGCACCCTTTGCGCTGGGCCGGGTGCAGGTGTCGCTGCATCCGGCCGGTCATGTGCTCGGCTCCTCGCAGGTGCGCATCGATGATGGCCGGCAGGTGTGGGTCGCCTCCGGTGACTACAAGCGCCAGCCCGACCCCACCTGTACGCCGTTCGAAGTGGTGCCCTGCGATACCTTCATCACCGAGGCGACCTTCGCCCTGCCCATCTACCGCTGGCCGGACACCGCAGCCGTGGCTGCCGAGATCGCGTCCTGGCGCCAGGAATGCGCGCAGCGCGGCGAAGCCGCCGTCCTGCTCTGCTACGCATTGGGCAAGGCCCAGCGCGTGCTGGCCGAGCTGCTGGCACGGGGCGAACCGCCGGCATGGCTGCACGGTGCCATCGCCAATGGCGTGGCCGTCTATCGCGCTGCGGGCATCCCGATGCTGGACACGATCGCCGTCGCCGAACAGGGGCGCCAGGCCGATGCGGCCGGACGGCTGATCCTCGCCCCGCCCTCGGCCGCCGGCACGCCCTGGCTGCGCCGCTTCGGGCACCACCAACTGGGTTTCGCCTCCGGTTGGATGCAGCTGCGCGGAAACCGCCGGCGCCGCAACGTCGATCGTGGCTTCGTGATCTCCGACCACGCCGACTGGCCCGCGTTGCTGCGTACCATCGAGCAGACCGGCGCACGCCGCGTCATCGCGACCCATGGCAACACCGATGCGCTGATTCCGTTCCTGCGCGAGCGCGGTGTCGCCGCGGAGGCTTTCCGCACCGATTTCGGGAGCGAGGAATGAAGGCCTTCGCCGCGCTGTACCAACGCCTCGATCGCAGCACCGCCACGCTGGACAAGCGCGCGGCGCTGGTCGATTACTTCCGTCACGCGCGACCGCACGATGCGGCCTGGGCCCTGTTCCTGCTCAGTGGTGGCAAGGTCGGGGGTGCGCGCCGGAAGATCGCTGCCAGCGGCGAGCTGCGCCGCTGGATCGGCGAGGAAGCCGGACTGCCTGCGTGGCTGGTCGAGGACAGCTATGCGCAGGTCGGCGATCTGGCGGAGACACTGACCCTGCTGCTGGACGACCCAACGGCAATGGCGCCGGACCGCCCTCTGGCCGACTGGATCGAACAGCATCTGCTGGCCGTGGCCAATCAGCCCGAGCCCGAGCGACGTGCAGCCGTGGTCGAGGGCTGGCGCCAGCTGCCCGCGAACGAACGCCTGGTGTTCAACAAGCTGCTGACCGGTGCACTGCGCGTCGGCGTGTCGCAGCGGCTGGTCCAGCAGGCACTGGCCGAACTGTCCGGACTGGACATCGCGCGCATCGCGCAGCGCATGCTGGGCACCTGGGTGCCCTCGCCCACCCTGCTCGCACAGCTGCTGTCGCCGGAAGAACTGCCGCTGGACCGCCAGCAGCCATATCCGTTCTTCCTCGCTTCGCCGCTGGAAGGTGAGCCCGGTGATCGCCTGGGCAGCATCGACGACTGGCTGCTGGAATGGAAATGGGACGGCATCCGCCTGCAGCTGCTGCGTCGTCGCGGCGAGGTGGCGCTGTGGTCGCGTGGCGAAGAGCGCCTGGACGGCCGGTTCCCCGAGATCGAGCAGGCCGCCGCACTGCTGCCGGAGGGATCGGTGCTGGATGGCGAACTGCTGGCCTGGGATGAGCCGGCCGATCTTCCCAAAGCCTTCACCGCCCTGCAGACCCGCATCCAGCGCCGCAAGCCGGGCGCCACCACGCTGCGTACGACACCGGTGCGGATGCTGGCCTACGACCTGCTCGAACGCGACGGCAACGACCTGCGCGCATTGCCGCTTCAGCAGAGGCGCGTGCAGCTGGCGGAACTGCTCGGCACGCTCGGCGATGCGCGCATCCAGCTGTCGCCGGAGGTGCCCGCCGGGGACTGGGCACGGGCGGCCGCGCTGCGCGACGCGGCGCGCGAGCGCGGCGTGGAGGGCCTGATGCTGAAGCGCCGCAACTCGGCGTATCAGTCCGGCCGGCGCCGTGGCGACTGGTGGAAGTGGAAGGTCGATCCACTCACCATCGATGCCGTGCTGCTGTACGCACAGGCCGGCCATGGCCGGCGCAGCACGCTGTACACCGATTACACCTTCGGCGTATGGGACGGCGATGCGCTGGTTCCGGTGGCCAAGGCCTACTCGGGCCTGGACGATCAGGAAATCCTCGCCCTCGATCGCTGGATCCGCGCCAACACCCGCGAGCGCTTCGGACCGGTACGCAGCGTCCGCGCCGAGCAGGTGTTCGAACTCGGCTTCGAGGCGGTCAACCGCAGTGCACGGCACAAATCAGGAATCGCCGTGCGTTTTCCGCGCATCCTGCGCTGGCGCCACGACAAGCCGGCCAGCGAGGCCGATCAGCTGGCGACGCTGCAGGCCCTGGCACGATGACGCGGAGCGAGGCCCTGCAGCGGCTGAACGGCTGGTTTGCCAGCCGCGGCTGGAAACCCCTGCCCTTCCAGCGCGCCATGTGGCGTCACTACCTGGCGGGCGAATCGGGCCTGCTGCATACCCCCACCGGCAGCGGCAAGACGCTGGCGATGTTCGGCGGACCGCTGCAGCAGGCGATGATCGCGCCCGCGCCCGCACCCGCCCGCCCCAGCGCGGTGCGCCCATTGCAGGTGCTGTGGGTGACCCCGCTGCGTGCCCTGGCCAGCGACACCGCACGCGCACTGCAATCGGCCGTCGATGGCCTGGGCCTGGGGTGGCGCGTGGGCCTGCGCAGCGGCGACGCCAGCCAGCGCGAGCGGCGCCTGGCGCGCGAAGGGCGCATCGACGTGCTGGTGACCACGCCCGAATCACTGGCACTGCTGCTCACCTACCCCGATACCCTGCCACGCATGCATCAGCTGCGCTGCGTGGTGGTCGACGAATGGCATGAACTGCTGGGCAACAAGCGCGGCGTGCTGCTGCAGCTGAATCTTGCACTGCTGCGCGACACCACGCCTGCGTTGCAGCTGTGGGGATTGTCGGCCACGCTGGGCAATCTGCCGCAGGCGCGCGACGTGCTGCTGCCGGACAGGCCGGATGCACCCATCGTCGAAGGCGCGCGCCAGCGTCCGGTCACCGTCAGCAGCCTGCTGCCGGCACCGGGCGAGCGCTTTCCCTGGGCCGGACATCTTGGCCTGGCGCAGCTTCCGCGCGTGCTGGAAGCGCTGATGGCCGCGCGCAGCAGCCTGCTGTTCACCAACACGCGGGCGCAGGCCGAACTGTGGCACCAGGCGCTGGCGGCGGTGTGGCCGGAGGATGCCGCCACGCTGGCGCTGCACCACGGTTCGCTGGACCCCGCACTGCGTCAGCAGGTGGAAGACGGCCTGCGCGCCGGTGCGATGCGCTGCGTGGTTGCCACCTCCAGCCTGGATCTGGGCGTCGATTTTCCCGAAGTGGACCAGGTACTGCAGCTCGGCAGCCCGAAGGGCGTGGCGCGGCTGCGCCAGCGCGCCGGCCGTGCCAGGCATCGCCCCGGCGCCAGCGGCAGAATCCTGTGCGTGCCCAGCCATGCGCTGGAACTGGCCGAGTACGCCGCCGTCCGCCGCGCGCTGCGCGACGGCGTGGTTGAAGCCAGGCGACCGCCAACCCTGTCGCTGGACGTGCTCGCCCAGCATGCGGTCAGCCGCGCGTTGGCGGGGGGATTCACCAGCCGCTCGCTGCTGGCGCAGGTGAGGCGCACGCACGCATTCGCGCACCTGGGCGACGCGCAATGGCAGGCTGTCCTGGACTTCATCGTGCAGGGGGGACGGGCACTGGCGCAGTACCCGGACTTCCACAAGGTGGTGCTCGACGCGGACGGCTACCATCGCGTGCACGACCGCCGCCAGGCCCTGCGCCATCGCTTGTCGATCGGCACCATCAGCAGCGATGGCGCCGTGCGTGTGCAGTTCCTGCGCGGCGGTGGCCTCGGCTCGGTGGAAGAACAGTTCGCCAGCCGCCTGCGCAGAGGCGATCGATTCCAGTTCGCCGGGCGCATGCTGGAGCTGGTGCAGCTGCGCGACATGACCGCCTATGTGCGCCTGGCCCGCAAGGGCGGTGAAGGCACCGTCCCGCGCTGGCAGGGTGGCCAGCTGCCCCTGTCGATGCCGCTCGGGCGCGAACTGGAAGCGGTGCTGTCCGGCGCGGACGACAGCGCCGAGTCGCGCTGGCTGGCCCCTCTGATGGCACTGCAGTCGCGCCTGTCTGCCCGGCCATCGCCTGCGCACCTGCTGCTGGAAGACGTGCGCCGCCGCGAAGGCCAGTTCGTGTTCGTCTATCCCTTTGCCGGACGCCACATCCACGAGGCACTGGCGGCGTTGCTGGCGCTGCGCTGCACGCGCCGGCAGCGCAACAGCATCGGCTATGCCGTCAATGACCACGGGCTGGTGCTGGCACCGACGCAGCCGATCGAGCTGCAGGCGGAGCAATGGAAGGAACTGTTCGCGGCCGATCAGCTGCTTGAGGACCTGCGTGCCGCCGTCAATCTGGGCGAGCTCGCGCGACGCCAGTTCCGCGGAATCGCACGCGTCGCTGGCCTGCTGGTACCCAGCCTGCCCGGCGGCGCGCCGCGCTCGCTGCGCCAGCTGCAGGCCTCGGCCGGACTGCTGTACGACGTGCTGCGCGAGCACGACCCCGATCATCTGCTGCTGGCATTGGCCGAGCATGAAGTGCTGCAGGACAGCCTGGATCTGCCGGGCCTGCAGCAGGTGCTCGAACGCATCGGTACGCAGTCACTGTCACTGCAGCATCCCGCCTCGCTGACACCGCTGGGCTTCCCGCTGTGGGCCGAGCGCCTGCGCGGACAGTTCAGCAATGAAGACTGGCGCACCCGCGTGCTGCGTGCCGCACAGCAACTGGAGCGACGCCATGGCCGATGAGCTGGCCGTGACGCTGGGCGGTGAACCCATGCTGCTGCTCGGTGCGCGCGCACTGTGGTGGCCGGCCCGGCAGGCCTTGCTGATCGCCGACCTGCACCTGGGCAAGGCCGACCTGTTCCGCCGCGCCGGCATCGCGCTGCCGTCCGGCGGTACCCGCGACGACCTGCAACGCCTGCAGAGGCTGGTGCAGGCCAGGGCCTGCCGCGAGCTGTGGATACTGGGCGATGTGCTGCATGGGCCGGCGCATCGTGCGGCCTGGTACCGGCAATGGCTGGGATGGCGAGAGCAGCACCCCGCGCTGGCGGTGCATGTGATACGCGGCAATCATGATCGGCACCTGCCGCACGCGGCGCTGCAGGTGGAGCTGCATGACGAGGTGCAGCTGGGCGCGTTCCTGCTGTGCCATGAACCACGGCACGTGCCCGGGGCGCACGTCATTGCCGGGCATATCCATCCACAGATCGCACTGCCGGCGCTGCGTCGCCGCTTTCCGGCATTCTGGCTCCGCGAAGGATTGACGGTGCTGCCGGCATTCTCCGCCTTCACCGGCGGCTGGGTCATCGCACCGGCGCAGGGTGAACGGCGCATCGCCTGTGTCGAACAGGGTCTGGTGGCGATGCCTGGCCGGTAAGGCCAGCGGGCGCGACAGTCAGGCCGGCCGGACGCCCGCCAGCGCCGGCATCAGATGGAAATCGGGCGTGTCGTTGCTCTGCCGGCGCGGCAGTGCCTGGACGGCCGACAGCATTTCCTGCGCGCAGGCGCGGATGTGCGTGTGGTGTTCCGGCAGCGCATGACTGATCAGGCTGCCCACATGGAACTCGAACACATCCTCCAGAACGTCGGGCTGGTCCTCGTGCAGCATCTGCAGCAATCCCCGCAGCTTGCAGATTTCCGATTCCAGCTCTTCGACCGCGAACAACATGGCGTCCTCCTCGTGAACTCGCAGCACATCCGGGCCGCAGCAGGCCGCGACGGCGGCGCCACCCGGGCCACGCGATGTTCGAATCACGGAGAGGAAAACGGGCGACGCAGCTGTGGCGTGCTTCACTCTTGTCGCACAGACGCGGTGAGGTAACCGTTAATTCACGTGATGATGCGATTCACGCAGCCGCCGTGGCAGCCTGCGTGGCAAGCGCAACCGGCGGCCGGGCCAGGGCTTCGAGGAAGGCTGGATCCAGAGCAAGCGAACCGAACCAGCCGTGCTGGGTTCCACTGAGCACCCGCAGCATGTGCCCGCGTCCCCCCGGCAGCCGCCCCATCGGGCCAAGCAGCGCGTCGCGCGCCTTGGCCCACGCATCGCGATCGGACTGGAACAGCGGCGTCAGCCAGCGGCTCCAGCGCTGGTACACCGCCACATGCGCACGCCGCTGCGCCTGGTAAGCCTGCAGTGCCGTCTCACCAGCGCCATGCACACGCAGCGCGTCTCGCAGCGCCAGCGCATCGAGCAGCGCCATGTTCACCCCCTGCCCCAGCTGCGGGCTCATCGCGTGCGCTGCATCGCCGACCAGGACCATGCGCCCCTGATGCCAGCGGGTCATCACCGCATCGCGGTAAACCGCCCGGGACAGCTGTCCGGCATCGTGCAGGTGATCGAAGCGTGCGCTGGCCTCGGGCCAGAGCGCATGCAGTTCCTGCAGCCACGGTTGCATGCCTTCATCTTCCCAACGCGCGAAGTCGGCGCGTGGCAGGCTCCAGAAAAAACTCAGGCGCGGGGTGTCATCACCCGGACGCGTGCCCACCGGCAACAGGCCGATCATCTTGCGTGCGGCGACGTAGCGTTGGCGCAGCTGCTGCACGTGCGGCCACTCTCCGGCCGGCAGCAGGCACCACAATGCGCCCCACGGATAGACGCGGTCGAGGCCAGCGCCGCCGGCAATGGTCGCGCGCAGGGACGACGCTGCGCCGTCGGCCGCCACCACCAGGTCAAACGGGCCATGGGTGCGGCCTTCGTTGTCGCGCAGTTGCCCCCGCGCGGTATCGACCGCGTCGATGGTGGTCCCCGCATGCAGTTGGCCGGCGCCATCGCGGGCCTGGTCCAGCAGCGAGAACAGGGCGCCGCGCTGCATGCCCAGACCGTGCAGGCGGACATCGAGGCCGCCATAGCCCATGTCCATCACCGCACGTCCGCACGGCGTGTCGCCATAAAGCCGATGCACCGGCGCGGCATGCGCGCGCACGGCCTCCAGCAGTCCCATCTGCCACAGCACCTGCAGGCCGCTGGGCTGCAACAGGAAACCGGCGCCGACCGGCCCAGGGGTCGGCACGCGCTCGAAGATCTCAACGTCGTGCCCGTCGCGGGTCAGCAGGATGGCCATCGCCTGGCCAGCGGTGCCGTATCCAATCACGGCAATGCGAAGTCGTTCCGTCATCCGCACATTGTGCCCCAGCCGAATCCGGATCGTTCTCCAGGCCGCGCCCCGGCCGGGGGGGGGCCCCCCGGCCCGCGGGGAGGGAGGCGGGGGGGGGTCGGGCGGGCGGGGCGGGGGGGCCGCGGCGGGGCCGCCCCCCCCCC
>NZ_JBRRET010000009.1:0-119562 GCF_056760435.1 Stenotrophomonas sp. STEN008
GGGCCGGGCTGCGCCCGGCACCCGCCGAAGCAACAGCCAAAGCAACAGCAACGTCAAAAGCCGGTTTCCTGCAGGTTGGCGGGGGGGGGGGGGGGGGGGGGGGGGGGGGGGGGGGGGGCCCGTTCCCCGCGGGGGGGGGGGGGCGGGCGCCCCCCCCCCCCCCCCCCCCCCCCCCCCCCCCCCCCCCCGCTACCGGGGTTGCATTGATGCCCCGCGATTCCCGCCGACCCGCTCCTGGCAGGTGCCAACCTTGGTTGGCACACATCCATCAGGGCCATCGGCCCATCTGGGGTACCGGTGCCGGACGGGTTGTGCCAACCAAGGTTGGCACCCACCCAAGCCCTCCTGAACCGACCGCCGCCCGCGCGACACTGCGTCGCATCCACCCCCTGCCACGCGGCGCGAAAACAAGGTAAAATGTCGCGCTTCCCCACATCTCGGGTATGCCGATGCTGCGCATCCAGGCTGAAGCACTCACTTACGACGACGTCTCGCTCGTCCCCGCCCACTCGACCATCCTGCCCAAGGACGTCAACCTCGAAACGCGGTTGACCCGAGACCTGAAGCTCAAGCTTCCGATCCTGTCCGCCGCGATGGACACCGTCACCGAAGCCCGCCTGGCCATCGCCATGGCCCAGCTCGGCGGCATGGGCATCATCCACAAGAATCTCAGCCTGGAACAGCAGGCCGCGGAAGTGGCCAAGGTGAAGAAGTTCGAGGCCGGTGTCATCCGCGACCCGATCACCGTCGGCCCGGAAACCACCATCCGTGACGTGCTGGCCCTGACCCAGGCGCACAACATCTCCGGCGTGCCGGTGGTGGGCAGCGACGGCCTGCTGGCCGGCATCGTGACCCACCGCGACATGCGCTTCGAGACCGAGCTGGACGATCCGGTCCGCCACATCATGACCAAGAAGGATCGCCTGATCACGGTCAAGGAAGGCGCCGCGTCCGACGAAGTGCTGCAGCTGCTGCACCGCAACCGCATCGAAAAGGTGCTGGTGGTCAATGATTCGTTCGAACTGCGTGGCCTGATCACCGTCAAGGACATCCAGAAGAACACCGACTTCCCGAACGCCGCCAAGGATCTGTCGACCCGCCTGCTGGTCGGCGCCGCCGTCGGCGTGGGTGGCGATACCGATCGCCGCGTGGAAGCGCTGGTCGCCGCCGGCGTGGACGTGATCGTGGTCGATACCGCGCACGGCCACTCGCAGGGCGTGCTGGACCGCGTCAGCTGGGTCAAGAAGAACTTCCCGCAGGTGCAGGTCATCGGTGGCAACATCTGCACCGGCGAAGCCGCACTGGCGCTGCTGGACAGCGGCGCGGACGCAGTGAAGGTCGGCATCGGCCCGGGCTCGATCTGCACCACCCGCGTCGTCGCCGGCGTCGGCGTGCCGCAGGTCACCGCCATCGACCTGGTGGCCGAAGCGCTGCAGGACCGCATCCCGCTGATCGCCGACGGTGGCATCCGCTACTCGGGCGACATCGGCAAGGCGCTGGCCGCCGGTGCCTCGACCATCATGGTCGGTGGCCTGCTGGCCGGTACCGAGGAATCGCCGGGCGAGACCGAGCTGTACCAGGGCCGTTCGTACAAGAGCTACCGCGGCATGGGCTCGCTGGCTGCGATGGAGAAGGGGTCCAAGGACCGTTACTTCCAGGACGCCGCCACCGCCGACAAGCTGGTGCCGGAAGGCATCGAAGGCCGCGTGCCGTACCGCGGCCCGGTGGGCGGCATCATCCACCAGCTGATGGGCGGCCTGCGCGCCACCATGGGCTACGTGGGCTGCGCCACCATCGACGAGATGCGCAGCAAGCCCAAGTTCGTGAAGATCAGCGGCGCCGGCCAGCGTGAGAGCCACGTCCACGACGTGACGATCACCAAAGAGCCGCCGAACTACCGCGCCTGATGCGCTTGCGAACTGCTCTTGCGATTACGGGCAGCCTGCTGATGGCAGGCTGTTCGTTGTCCGAACCGCCGCCGCGCTCCGGGTCTCCGGGCGCGGCGGTTTCGCAATTGCAGCACGTGCAGGCGTGCCAGAACGCGTTCTCGCTGCCGAAGGGCTGGCAGGTGCAGGCCGCTGGCGAGCAGCGCTGGCTGCTGAAAGGCACCGGCGAGCGCCCGCTGCAGGTCATCCTGCGGTGCGTTACCGATCTGGGTGACAGGCTTGAAGATCCTGTGGTCACCGCCGAGCTGGGGCCGCTGGAGCCGAAACGGATGAGCGTGCAGTCCGCGTTCTGGGGCAACGCCGCGGATTCCGGTTACCCGATGCACGCCTTTCAACGGCGCATCGTGCCCGGCACCGAAGTGCAGGAAATCGCCGAGCTGCCGCGCGCTGACCGCTCCAACCCCACCGCACCGCACGGCCTGCTGATGCTGCGCTGGGACGAGGAAGACCCCTCACATATTCAACAACGCGAGGCGTTCATCGCCACGCTGACACAGAGCCTTGAAGCGCCGGGCGCTGCGAAAAACACCACTGGAACGGCACCATGACCAACATCCATAACGACAAGATCCTGATTCTCGATTTCGGCGCGCAGTACACGCAGCTGATTGCCCGCCGCATCCGCGAGCTGGGCGTCTACTGCGAAATCTGGGCGTGGGACCACAACCCGGCCGAGATCGCCGGCTTCGGCGCCAAGGGCATCATCCTGTCTGGTGGCCCGGAATCGACCACGCTGCCGGGTGCCCCGGCCGCACCGCAGGAAGTGTTCGACAGCGGCCTGCCGATCTTCGGCATCTGCTACGGCATGCAGACCCTGGCAGCCCAGCTGGGCGGTGCCACCGAAGCCGCTGACCAGCGCGAGTTCGGCCACGCCGAAGTGAATGTCATCAACCCTGATGCGCTGTTCAAGGGCCTGAGCGACCACGGCGGCGAGCCGAAGCTGAATGTCTGGATGAGCCACGGGGACCACGTCTCCGTGGCACCGCCGGGCTTCACCATCACCGCCACCACCGACCGCATTCCGGTGGCCGCCATGGCCAACGAAGAAAAGCGCTGGTACGGCGTGCAGTTCCACCCGGAAGTGACCCACACCCTGCAGGGCCAGACGCTGCTGCGCCGCTTCGTGGTGGACGTGTGCGGCTGCCAGACCCTGTGGACCGCCGCCAACATCATCGACGACCAGATCGCCCGCGTGCGCGAACAGGTGGGCGATGATGAAGTGATCCTGGGCCTGTCCGGCGGCGTCGATTCGTCCGTGGTGGCCGCGCTGCTGCACAAGGCCATCGGCGAGAAGCTGACCTGCGTGTTCGTGGATACCGGCCTGCTGCGCTGGCAGGAAGGCGACCAGGTGATGGCGATGTTCGCCGAGCACATGGGCGTGAAAGTCGTGCGCGTGAATGCCGCCGACCGTTACTTCAAGGCGCTGGAAGGCGTGAGCGACCCGGAAGCCAAGCGCAAGATCATCGGCAACCTGTTCGTTGAGATCTTCGACGAAGAGTCGAACAAGCTGAAGAACGCGAAGTGGCTGGCGCAGGGCACCATCTACCCGGACGTGATCGAGTCGGCCGGCAGCAAGACCGGCAAGGCGCATGTGATCAAGAGCCACCACAACGTGGGCGGCCTGCCGGAGCACATGAAGCTGGGCCTGGTGGAGCCGCTGCGCGAGCTATTCAAGGACGAAGTGCGCCGCCTGGGTGTGGAGCTGGGCCTGCCGCGCACCATGGTCTACCGCCATCCGTTCCCGGGCCCGGGCCTGGGCGTGCGTATTCTGGGCGAAGTGAAGCGCGAATACGCCGAGCTGCTGGCCAAGGCCGATGCGATCTTCATTGATGAGCTGCGCAAGGCGGATCTGTACGACAAGACCAGCCAGGCGTTTGCCGTGTTCCTGCCGGTGAAGTCGGTGGGCGTGGTGGGTGACGCGCGGGCTTACGAGTGGGTGATTGCGCTGCGGGCCGTGGAGACGATTGACTTCATGACGGCGCACTGGGCGCATCTGCCGTATGAGTTCCTGGGGACGGTGAGCAACCGGATCATCAATGAGTTGCGGGGGGTGTCGCGCGTTGTTTATGACATCTCGGGGAAGCCGCCGGCTACTATTGAGTGGGAATGATTCGGCCTCTGGTGTTTGCTGGCAGTTAGTCGCACGAAGGTCTACCTAAGCCCGCGCAACTGCGGGCTTTTTTATGATTTGGCTGAGCGCATTGCCGGCCAACATCTGGCATCGCTAAATACCGTTTCTTCATGGCATGATGGACAAAACTGAGCGCTTCTACGTCATGAGAAGTTGCCGATAGCCTAGAAGACGCAGGACAAGACATGGGCGCCCCACAGAAAGACAGCAGCTTGGCGGATAAGCCAGCGACGGGAAGCTGGTCGTGCCGGTGGTCGCAAACCGAAGCTTGGCGAGTAGCAGGTGAGAGAGATCAAGGCCCTGCTGCATGACCCCGGTATACAGTTGGCGGACGTGGCCGGCCGCTATGGCGTATCCCGAACCGCCATGTACAAGCATTGCGGTGTCGTACAACCACGTCATCAATAGCAAAGAAGCAATAGAGAGAAGACATTTCCGTGTCCAGACTGACTGATTTGATTGCCAAGGCCAAAGCCAAGGATTCGACTCTGGGGGCTGAGTTGGATCGAGAGTTCAAGATACTCTCTTCGCGCCTTCCATTTGGCTTGAACTTCGAGCGGCATAGCCCGGAGGCGGTGGAACTACCGCTGCGCCCGCTGCGCAAGGGCGACAAGGTGCGTGTGCTGCCGGAGCGTGGCGAAACCCGAAAGGGCGATCAGCGGCTGTGGCAGGTGAAGGCAATCCACAAGGCGAAGAAGGCGGCCGACCTGGAGTTGCTGGGTGCGGCAGAGGTCGAAACGCAGACCAAGGCGCTGGATGATCTGGTGGTGGTGGCCGAGTTCCGCGACACCATCTATCCCGGCTTGGTAAGTACCGGTAAGGTGCAGCGTGGTGGTGACAAGCCCTGCCACACTGTCATCAATGGCGAGAATTACCACGTTCTAAAAGCGTTGACCTACACGCATCGGGGCATGGTGGATGCCATCTACATCGACCCGCCGTACAACACCGGGGCGAAGGATTGGAAGTACAACAACGACTATGTGGAAGGTGATGACCAATATCGCCACAGCAAATGGCTGGCGATGATGGAGCGCCGCTTGCAAGTGGCGAAGGAGTTGTTGAATCCGGCGGATTCGGTGTTGATTGTTACGATTGATGAAAAGGAGTATCTGCGTCTGGGGCTGCTGTTGGAGCAGTTGTTCCCAGAGGCCCAAATCGAAATGGTCACGACAGTGATCAGTGCCAAAGGTGTGGCTCGTTTTGGTCAGTTTTCTCGAGTTGAAGAGTTCATCTTTTTTGCAAGAATCGGTAAGTCCACGGTCCAGCTCGGCGAGAACAATATGCTGGACGAGTCGCGTTCGGCGACAGCACAGATCGGAAAAGACATTGACTGGCTTGGGCTGCGCCGTCGGGAGCCCACGGCAAAGCGCGGAGCGCGACCAAATCAGTTCTACCCGATCTTCGTGGACACAAAGACCGGCTACATCGAGTCAGTCGGTGAACCGATCACCGATGATGTCGACCGACTGAAAGTCAAAGTCCCAGAGGGAACCTTCGCGGTCTGGCCGCTGAGACCAAATGGCGGCGAAGGGCTTTGGGGAATTACGCCTGAAACCGCGAAGTGCTACCTCAAAGACGGCTACATCCGCGCCCGCAACTACAAGCCAGAGCTTGAACAGGTTTCTATCCACTACCTTCCCAGCGGAACGGTGAGCGCAATTCAAGATGGGCGGATCGACGTTGTTGGCCACGATCCTGACGGCGCGGTTCAAGCGGTTTACCGCGAACGCAAAGGCGTGATCCCCAAACGGGTATGGAACATGACGTCGCACAATGCTGAGAACGGCGGGTCACTGATCCTGTCCAAATTGCTTCCTGGTCGCCGGTTCCCATTTCCTAAATCACTGTATGCCGTAGAAGACTCACTTCGCTTCTTCATAGGCGACAAGCCCGAAGCCGTCATCCTCGATTTTTTCAGCGGCTCCGGCACCACTGCCCACGCAGTAATGCGACTGAACCGTCAGGATGGCGGTCATCGTCAATGCATCAGCGTCACCAACAATGAAGTCGCTGCCGATGAACAGAAGAAGTTACGCGAAGCGGGTTTACGCCCCGGTGATGCCGAGTGGGAAGAAAACGGCATCTGCGACTACATCACCAAGCCCCGCGTTGCCAGCGCCATCACAGGCAGGACACCCAACGGCGAGCCCATCAAGGGCGACTACAAATTCCCCGACGAGTTCCCGATGGCGGATGGCTTTGAGGAAAATGCAGAGTTCTTCACGCTGACCTATGAGACGCCGGTATCGGTCAATTACAACCTTGCGTTCAACCGGATTGCGCCGTTGCTGTGGTTGCGAGCCGGGGCGCGGGGCGGCCGCATAGACAAGCTGCCTAGTGATGGCTGGGCGGTGGCAGACGCCTATGGCTTGCTTCACCAGGTGGACGCGGCGACACCCTTTATCAAGGCGCTGTCCAAGGCTGATGGAATCCGCATCGCCTATATCGTCACCGATGACGATCGGCGCTTTCAGGCCATTGCCAAGCGCTTGCCTGATGGCGTTGAGCCGGTGCGCTTGTACGAATCGTATCTGACTAATTTCAGCTTCGCTAACGGGGAGTAAGGGATGAAGTTCACGCTAAAAGACTACCAGCGCGACGCCGTCCGCGACTCCCTGAGCAATTTGGGCAAGGCCCGCCGCCTGTGGCGGGGCGAGGCCGACAGGACGGCGTTTTCACTGACGGCGGTTACCGGCGCGGGTAAGACCGTGATGGCCGCTGCCACGTTCGAGGCGCTGTTTCACGGTGACGATGAATTCAGCTTCGACGCCGACCCTGGCGCGGTGGTGATCTGGTTCAGCGACGATCCTTCGCTGAACGAGCAGACCCGCTTTCGCTTTATCGAGGCCAGTGACCGCATCAGCTACACCGATCTGGTGGTGGTGGAGAACACCTTCAACCAGCCGAAGTTCCAGGCGGGGAAAATCTACTTTCTGAACACCCAGAAGCTCAGCAAGAACAGCTTGCTGGTGCGCGGCTACGACCCTGAAGAGCTGGCCGCCAAGCGGGACGGCACCTTCCCGGACATGCGACCAGACCTGCGGGCTTACACGATCTGGGACACCATTCAGAACACCATTGAAGACCCGGATTTGACGCTCTATCTGGTGCTGGATGAGGCGCACCGTGGCATGGGCGCGCAAACAGCCGCCAGTCAGAACGCCAAGAGCACCATCGTCCAGCGGCTGATCAATGGCGTGGGCAGCGTGCCGGGCATTCCGGCGGTTTGGGGCATTTCGGCCACAGTGGAACGATTCAACAAGGCGATTGAGTCGGCAGGCAAGCACATCAAGCTGCCGAATGTGGAAGTGGATGCCTCCAAGGTGCAGGAATCCGGCCTGATCAAGGACACCATCCTGCTGGATATTCCAGATGAAGCTGGCGACTTTGATACCGTGCTGGTGCGGCGAGCGACTGATAAATTGAAGGAGTCCAGCCTTGCCTGGAGCGCTTACTCTAGGCTGCAACAGGAAGCCCATGCTGTTGTGCCGTTGATGGTCCTGCAGGTACCCAACACGCCTGATCCCGATGAAATCGGAAGGGCGCTGGATACGATCTTCAAACAATATCCGGAGCTGCCCTCTGCCTGCGTGGCGCATGTTTTCGGGGATCACACTACCCAGCGCTTCGGTAACCGCGATGTGCCCTACATCGAGCCGCAGCGGGTTCAGGAATCGACTTGGGTGCGGGTGCTGATTGCCAAGGATGCCATCAGTACCGGCTGGGATTGCCCGCGTGCCGAGGTGATGGTGTCGTTCCGTGCGGCCAACGACAAAACGCACATCACGCAGTTGTTGGGTCGTCTGGTGCGCTCGCCGCTGGCCCGCCGTGTTCCCGGTAACGACCGCCTGAATGCGGTTGACTGCTTGCTGCCGAAATTCAATCGCAAGGCCGTGGAAGAAGTGGTTGATGCGTTGATGACCGGCAGCGAGGCCGCCACACCGGGACGGGTGTTGATCGACTACATCGAGGTGCGGCCGAACCCGGCGGCCCCGCCTGCGGTGTGGGAGGCATTCGAGGCGCTGCCGTCGCAAACCCGGCCGCAACGGGGTGCCAGGCCGGCGGTCAGGTTGACCGCACTGGCACATGAATTGGTATCTGACGATATTCTGTCCGGCGCAGGCCAACGGGCACACGCCGCGATGCATACGGTCTTGGATGCATTTCAGGCCGACAACGAGGCCAAGATCAAGGCTAAGCGGCAGTCGGTCCTGGTTGTGGACGGCGAGACCGTCAAGGCTGACCTGCTGGGTCAGGGCCGAAGTCTAGAGAAATTCTGGGAAGACGCCGATGTGGCAGTCATCGACGATGCCTACCGCCGTGCGGCGCGCATCTTCAGCCCGCCGATTGCCCATTCCTATGTTGACCATCTTGCCAGTCAGGAAGCCGACCGCGACGAAGACCCGGAGGGCTTTCTTGAGGCCATTATGGAGGCTCGCGTAACCATTGCCGGTTTGGGGCTGGTGATGGAGGCACAGGCTTATTTCGATGCCGAGGCCGATAAGCTGACGAAGGATTGGCTGGTCAAGCATGGGGCGCAGATCAAGGCGCTCAGTGACGATCGACGGGAATCCTACAGGCAGATCATCGAAATGAGCACGGAGCCGCAGGACGTGGGCTTGCTCAAGCCAGAGGCTCGTTATGAGGCGACCAAGGCGAACGAGAACGGCAAAGTGAGAGTGCTCCAGGTCTGGGATGGCCACTTGCTGTGCAACGAGGCCGGCAAGTATCCTGCTGAACTGAATGACTGGGAGCGGACGGTCGTCGATACGGAATCGGCAAAGCCGGGATTCTCGTTCTGGTATCGCAACCCGCAGCAGCCAGGGCAGGCTTCGCTGGGTATCGCCTATGAAAATGCTGGGCAGTATGGAATTGTTCGCCCGGACTTTCTGTTCTTTGCTATTCAGGGGGATGGCTCCCTTGTCGTTGATCTGGTTGATCCGCATGGGCTGCATTTGAGTGACGCGCTGGTCAAGCTGCAGGGCTTGGCGCTGTACGCAGCCAACCATGCCGATGCCTATCGCCGGATCGAGTCCATTGCCAAGGTGAAGGGCAGTGACAAACTGCGCGTGCTTGACTTGAAACGGCCGGAAGTGCGGGATGCGATTGCCGTGGGCCAGGATGCAGAGGTTCTGTTCAGCAGCGGGTTGGCGGAAGATTACCAGTGACCGTCTAGGCGCAATGACGAATCAGCACATTCGAAATGGATCGATTAACGAAGTTATCTATGATCCAATTACCTCGCAATTGGCAGTCTACGCGCGGACTCAATGTAAGGATGGACCATGATGGAAAATCTGCGACCGAAGCAACCAGAGACTCGATCTATGGTCTTTGCAGAAGGGGCGCTGTGGGTCCGTGCTGACTTTCATCTGCATACCCGAGCGGACCGAGAATTCAAGTTCAAGGGCGATGACAACTTCTACAACAGCAACTATGTGGATGCGTTGGAGAAAGCGGACATCCGATTGGGCGTCATCACCAACCACAACAAGTTCGACTTCGAAGAATTCAAAGCACTGCGCAAGACGGCGCAGAAGAAGGGTATTGCGCTGCTGCCAGGCGTTGAGTTGTCGGTCAATGACGGGGCTAATGGCATCCACACGCTTGTTGTGTTCTCCGACGAATGGATCGATGAACACAATTACATCAACCCCTTTCTGACCAGCGCATTCGAAGGTAAAACGCCCGCGCAGTACGAGCAGGAGAACGGGCGCACTTCATGGTCGCTTCTGGAGACCATCAAGAAGCTGGAAGGCTATCACCGGGACTTCTTCCTTGTCTTCGCCCATGTCGAAGCCCCGAGTGGCCTGTGGGCGGAGCTGGATGGCGGCCGGCTTACTGAGTTGGGGCAAAACGAGTTCTTCCGACGCAGAACGCTGGCTTTTCAGAAGGTACGCACGCACGACGGCGCAGGCAAAGACAAACCCTGCCGCACCAAGATTCAAAGCTGGCTACAGAGCTGGTACCCCGCCGAACTGGAAGGCAGCGACCCCAAGAGTGTCGATGAAATCGGTCGAGGCAAAGCCAGCTACCTGAAGCTGGGCGAACTGTCCTTCGAGGCGGTCAAGTTTGCCTTGAGCGATCCCGCTGGGCGGGTAGCCATGGAGCCGCCCAAACATCAAGCGTCGCACATCCGCAGCATCCGCTTCGACGGCGGCATCCTCGACGGGCAAGTGCTGCATTTCTCTTCCGAACTCAACACGTTGATCGGCATTCGGGGCAGCGGCAAATCATCCATCCTGGAGGCAGTACGCTACGCCCTCGACATTCCACGCGGTGAGAAGGCGCAGGACACCAAGTACAAGGATGAGTTGATCCGCCATACCCTTGGCAGCGGCGGCAAGGTGACGCTGACAGCATGTGACGTTTACGGACAGGAATTCACCATCTCCCGCATCTTCCGCGAAGCCCCGAATGTCTATTTGGGCGGCAAGTTGCAACCCGGCGTGTCGATCCGGGAGACCGTACTGCGCCGTCCGATCTACTTCGGCCAGAAGGACCTTTCCAGTACCGGCGAAGGCTTCGAGACCGACCTGGTGGAAAAGCTGGTTGGCGAGAAGCTGCGTGTGCTGCGTGACGAAATAGAGGTTCAACGCCAGCGCGTGCGTGACGCTGCTCAGCGCTGGCTCAAGCTCAGCAACACGGCCGAACTCAAGCGCGACTTCGAGACCCAACTAAATGATGCCAACTTCCGTCTGACCAAGTTCGCGGAGCATGGTGTCGCCGATAAGCTCCAAAAGCGACTTGGCTTCCAGCAGGACGCCACAGCGCTCGCGCGCATGATGGAGCGGGCAGACAGCTTCATCCTCGCCCTAGGAAGTCTGATTGCCGAGCATGAGGACGAGCTGCGGAACGCAACGAGCTACGTTTCCAAGCAGAACCCGGATTTCTTCACGGCCTGCTACGCCGAGTTCTCCAACCTCGTTGCCAAGGTCGATCAGCTCAAGCAGATCGAGCAAGACGCGCGGGCCATTGCGGCTCGCCTCAAGACCAAACAGGGCGAATTTGAAGATGCAAGCAAGAACCTTCAGGAGGAGTTCGCACAAGTTGAGCGCCAACTGGCTCAGGAGCTCAAGCAAACCGGCATGACTGCCATCCAGCCGGACGACTTCCTGGCCCAGCAGCAGCGCAAAACCAAGGCGGAGCAAATGCTGGAGGCACTGACCAAGCAGGAATCACAGCAGACCAGCATCCGCGACGCGCTGTTTGCCGAGATCGACAAGCTCAATGAACTATGGCTGCGCGAGTTCAACACCATCAAGGCAGAGCTGGACCGCGTGAACGCTGGCCACACTGCCCTGCAGATCGAAGCGGACTTTAAGGGTGACAAGGAAGCCGCCATCAACTTCATGCAACAACTCTTCAAGGGCAGCAACATCCGCGAAACCACGCTGCGCGCAGTGATGGATGACTATGCCGATTTCGGCGGCCTCCTGCGTGCCCTGCCGGGAGCCTTGGCGAAGGCTGGCAGTACCCCCGAGGTCTTCGAGAGGACCTTGATGCAGAACCTGACCGATTTCGTCACTTGGCAGGTGCCCAACCGCTTCGTCATCCGCTATCGCGGCAAAGAGTTGAAGCACCACTCTCTCGGGCAGCGCGCTTCGGCGCTGTTGCTGTACGTGCTCAGTCAACGCCAGAACGACGTGATCATCATCGATCAACCGGAAGATGATCTGGACAACCAGACCATTTACGACGATGTGATCAAGCTGCTACGGGAAATGAAGCCTCATGCCCAGTTCATTTTCGCGACCCACAACGCTAACTTCCCGGTGCTGGGTGACGCGGAACAGGTGCACGCCTGCCAATATCAGGACGAGAAGGTCGCCACGCGAAGCGGCAGCATCGACGCCCGGCGGGTGCAGGACGCCATCATCAACATCATGGAAGGAGGCCAGGAAGCCTTCAACCGCCGCAAAGAGGTCTATAACCTATGGAACCACAGAGCTGATCGACCTGCTCAGCCGGGGAGAGGACAGTAGGCAGCAGTTCAAAACGGACATCAACAATTCTGACCCCTTGGCAGCAGAAATCTTTGCCTTCAGCAACACCGCTGGTGGTCGCATCTTCATCGGGGTGAACGACGCGGTTCGGTGCGGAGTCTATCCAGCGCCGATGTTGCTCGTCTCAACATGCTCATCGCCAACGTCGCCTCGCAGGTCGTGCGTCCAGCCGTGAACCCGCTCACTGAGAACGTGCCCCACTCGGCAGGCACGGTGCTGGTGCTCTTCGTCGCTGACGGTGTTAACAAGCCCTACATGGACAAGAACGGCACAATTTGGGTGAAGAACACCTCGGACAAGCGCCGGGCCACTTGGCGCGAGGAATTGCAGCGCCTGTTCCAGCAGGCAGGTTTGGTGCACGCCGACGAAACGCCCGTAGCGGGCTTGAGCGCGGGCGATGTGGACATGCCCTATCTCGAAACCTCTTTCGAGCAGCACTTCGGTGAGTCGCTCGCTCAGCATAACAAGCCGCTGCCGCAGGTACTGACCAACATGAACCTGATGAACCAGGAGCAGCTCAACTTGGTGGGCGGTCTGCTGTTTGCCAAATCGCCGTATTACGCGCTGCCTGCCTTCGTCGTCAAGGCCGTCGCCTTTGTTGGCACCCAGATTGAGGACGAACGCTACATCGACAGCCGCGACATCGTCGGCAAGCTGGCCGACGTGTTCCAGCAGACGCTGGGCTTTATAGTCGCTAACACCCGCGCCGCGCAGGGCGAGCAGGGCTTTAACTCTCAAGGGCAGCCTGAGATTCCCCGCATCGTCTGGGAAGAACTGGTTGCCAACGCCCTCATTCACTGCGACTACTTCGTCAGCGCGCCTATCCGCATACTGGTCTTCGCGGATCGTGTCGAGATCGTCAGCCCTGGCCACCTGCCCAAGAACCTGACTATCGAGAACATCAAGGCAGGCAACTCCAGTATGCGCAACCCCATCCTGGCGTCCTTTGCCGCCAAGCTCCTGCCTTATCGCGGATTGGGTAGCGGCTTGCTGCGCCCACTGAGGGCATGGCCGCAGATCGAACTCATCGATGATCGGGCTGGCAATCTGTTCAAGGCTATCGTGGCACGTCGCAACTTTCTCGAGGCGGCCGGAAGTTCTTGACTGATCGGCTGAAAGTGAGGTGGATAGGCTTCTGGTCTTTAGATCGTCCCTATGCTGTCAGCATGGAACTGAACGATGAGAACGAAACGTTCTTCGCCACCGAGGACATGGCCGCCCAGACGGCTGCTGCCGGCTGTGAGTTCAAATCTCGCGGCCGTGCCAGAACGAAGAGCGTCCGCGACATCGGGGTAGAGCTCCTTCGCGTTCCCACCTGATATCTAGAAGGTGATCTATAACCACCAATTTCATCGAGAGCGTCAATGTGCGTCTTGCTGATCTCTATCGGTGACTTGATTGATCTTGAAGGGCTCGAGTCTCACTCCGGCCTAACCTCCCGACAAGCCCACTCAAGCAACCCCCGGCAAGCCAGAAACAACCCATCCACCACCCCCTCATCCAAATGCCGCTCCGGGTCAGCCGCCACCCGGCAGCGATCTGCGGCGTGCAGCACCTCCAGCACGGTCAGCGCCCCCACCATCGCGCGCTCGCTCCTCGCGAGGCTGACTCGGCGTCCAGGCGACACATCGTTTTCCGGCCAAGGCAGCCCATCCGCGCCTTCGCAGCGGCGGATGCGCTTGAGGATGCCAATCAAGGAGTTGAGGTCGGGCGGCGGGGTGTCGTCGTTGATGGGCTCAACGGACGTATACGAAGAGAAGTTCTCGGAGTCGTTCATGGCGTCGGTTTCCCTGGCTGTGCGTGACAGCGCCACCGCGTAGGCGGGGTGGCGGACGATGCGTGGCTGCAAACCGGTCGTTAGTTGTCAGTGCCCCGGCGGGTCCGAAGACCCCCACGCACCGCCCGCCATAAAGGCCGACGGATTACCCGCCGGCACCGCTCAATGACGGTGCCGACGGGTAAGCGTAAACAACTAACAGTTCGGGTTTGCAGACCCGGCCACCCGTTGTCGGTGGCGCGCCATGGTGTTTACGCCGTCGCTCCGAATGCCAATAGAAATTCCCGAAGAAATCGCACGAATCGAGAGCGAAGAACTATTGTGGCACGCCCCATTCGTGCAGCACGCGACATCGCCAGACGCATTCGCGCAGTCACCCTGCTGATTGCGAATCAAACTGGCGTAATCGCCCACGCCACAAGCGAATAGCGCGACAGCCTTCTTAACACCCCTTTCGGCTCAAAATCGAATGGCGACGCTGCCCGATCACCCGCGCATCTGAAAAATCGGTTCAATCACGACACTGCCAGCAGGCATCGCACCCTCAACCAACGCCGTCCTCAGCTTCCGCCGCATTCCCCACCAGCAACTCAATCATCGCCCGCGCCGCCGCCGACTGCCGCCGATGCGGCGCATAGATCACCGAGAACGGCCGCGATCTTCCCCGCAGCTGCGGCAGCACTTCCACCAGCTGCCCGCGAAGCAACCGCTCGCGCACGATGAACTCATAGCTCTGGCAGATGCCGATGCCCTGTTCGGCCAGCGACACCACGCCCAGCACATCGTCGGAGGTCTCGATGGACGAACGCGGCAGCCAGTCCACGTCGCGCCCCTCGTCGCGGAAGATCCACGGCGCCAGCCGGCCGGTACGCGGCATCACGAAGGGCAGGCACAGGTGCTGTTGCAGGTCGTCCAGCGTCTGCGGCGTGCCACGGCGTTGCAGGTAGTCCGGCGCGGCCACCAGCAGCAGCGGAGCGTCTTCCAGCTTTCGCCCCACCAGCCCGCTGTCCGGCAGCTGGCCCAGGCGGATGGCCAGGTCGAAGCCTTCGGCCACCAGGTCCACGTTGCGGTTGGTGATGTTCAGTTCCACCTGCACCTGCGGGTACTGCTGCGCAAAGCGCGCCAGCACGGGCGGCAGCCGGTAGTGGCCATAGGTAGTCGGCACGCTCAGGCGCACGCGGCCAGCCAGCGAGCCGTCCTGGGCCAGTATGTCGCGCTCGGCGTCGTCCAGCAGGCCAAAGGCCGTGCGCACCTGTTCCCGATAGAGCCGCCCGGCGTCGGTCAGGCCCACGCGGCGGGTGGTCCGTTGCAGCAGCTGGCGGCCCAGCCGCGCTTCCAACCGGGTGACCGCGCGGCTCAGTACCGACGGCGTGGTGGACAGCGCCACCGCGCCGGCGGTGAACGAGCCGTGCTCGACCACCGCCAGGAACACCTCCACATCGCCCAGGTAGTCGAACTTGCGGCTCATTTGGCTCTCCGGGGAACAGATGTTTTGCGATGGGGCCAATTTATCGCCGCTGGGGCGATGAATAAAGTGGCCGCCATTCCCCGATAGGAGCTCCCCATGAACCTGATGACCCGGCTGGCCGCAGCGCTGGCCCTCACCCTGGCCGCCACCGGCGCGCAGGCCGCCAACGTGCTGGTGGTGCTGTCCGACGAAAACCACCTGGACCTGAAGGACGGCAAGGTGCTGTCCACCGGCTTCTATCTCAACGAGCTGATGCAGCCGGTCAAGCTGCTGCTGGATGCGGGCCACGCGGTGACCTTCGCCACGCCGCAGGGGCGGGCGCCGACGGTGGATGCGTCCTCGGTGACGCCGGCGTACTTCGGTAACGACGCCGCGCAGCTGACGCTGCACAAGGACCTGCTCGAGAAACTGGCGCTGACCTCGCCGACGGCCTCGCCGGTGGTCAGCCTGGCGCGTGTGGAGCAGCAGGGCTACGCGCGCTTCGATGCGGTCTACATTCCCGGTGGCCACGCGCCGATGCAGGACCTGCTGAAGAGCCCGGCGCTGGGCCGGCTGCTGGCCGACTTCCACCAGCGCAGCAAGACCACCGCGCTGGTCTGCCACGGCCCGATCGCGCTGCTGTCCACGCTGCCGGACGCCGATGGTTTCGTGGCGAAGCTGGACGCGGGGGCGACGCCGGCCACGCCGAAGTGGATCTACAGCGGCTACCGGATGACGGTGATCAGCAACCAGGAAGAAGAACAGGCCAAGCCGCTGCTGGGCGGCGGCGAGATGAAGTTCTACCCGCAGACCGCGTTGCAGCGGGCGGGTGCGAAGTTCAGCAGCAACACCACGCCGTGGACCGGCCATGTGGTGGTGGACCGCGAGCTGATTACCGGCCAGAACCCGGCCTCGGCGCTGGAAGTCGGGCAGCGGTTGCTTGAGCGGTTGAAGTAAACCGGTTGATTGGGCGTGTGATGGCCGGCATGGCACCATGGCGGATTGGCCTCGTCCTTGCTGGCGAGGCCGTTTCCCAGGGAAGCCCTCGACACGACATGCGAACGTCCTTCTTCATTCTTTCCGCCTTGTGCCTGGGCCTGCTGTCCGGGTGCGCCAGTGGCCCGGAGCAGCACACCTCAAGCCGCGAGATCACCGGTGCCTTCGTGGCCGACGATGGCCAGCTGTACTTGCTGCCGCGCTACGACGAACCGATGCGTTTCGATGCCGCGCCGTTCCGTGACTACCGCGCCCTGATGGACAGCCCGCTGCGCGAGGCGGTGGTGTGCGCGCAGATGTACTTCCACGAGGATTGGCGCGACCCGGCCAACAAGGCCAAGGTGCATGGCAGCTACGCGCTGCTGCTGCGGCCGGAGCAGGTGACGCCGCAACACGCAGCGCAGTTCAGGCTGGAACGGATTGACGTCACACCGCGCGAAGCCAAGGTGGTCGATGAGCGCGCGCGCTACTACCTGCCGCTGGAGCGGACCCGTTACTCGCTGGCCTTTGATCGTGCCTGCGACCTTTCAAAGAAGGGTGGCAGCTATTACAGCGCGTTGTTCGAGGGCGATGGCGAACGCGTGCAGCTGCCGCACGCTGCGGCGCTGGCGGAGAAGGCGACGCTGGCGCAGCCGATCAACGCGCGCGCCGAGCGTATCCTGCCGGAGCGGGAGGACGGGCCGGGTGTGGGGTCAGCGGCGGGCAAGGTGCTGGGCGCCGCTTTGATTCCCGTGGCGGTTCCGGTATTTGTGTTGAGCCTGCCGTTTCTGGGGCCGGATCACTGGAAGTGATGGGTTGAGGGGGAGCATCTTCGCCCCGCGTGAATCTACCGCTGATGGCCTGTCAGGTGGAGGCGCTCAGGCCTCCACCTCTACAGCGTGCTCAACGCTGGCGACGGACTGCAGTCGGGCCCTGAAGTAGGCGGCAACCTGCGGATCGGTCGCGTAGACGTAGCAGCCCTTCATCCCTCGGGTCATCAAGGTGCGGTAGGTGTTCTTGATGATGGTGTCCGCGAGTTCAGCGGCGTGGGCGGGATGAGCCTTTGACAGCTTCACGAAACCCTTCATGGTTTTGTCGTGCCGGTCCCGCGCGCGCGGCACGGTCTTGAGCGCGCCGTCCTGCATGACGAGGTCCGGCCCGATGATCACCCCGATGTAGTCCACTTCCAGACCCTGGCAGGTATGGATGCATCCCACCTGGTCGATCGAGTCTGGCGAGATGATCCAGAGGCTTCCGTCGTCATTGAGGTTCCATTGGCGCTGGTAGCTGCCGATGACAATGTCCATCTCCTTGCTGTTCTTCTTGCTGTTCCAAGGCCAGCAGTAGCCGGCCACCACGCGCGCACGGTTGCCGGTGTTCCTCGCTTCGATGGCGGCATGCAGCGCGGACGGATCGTCGAATACCTGGAAGTCGTAGCTGTTCTCGTCCAGCGTTGTGTTTGCGGTAGGCCGGATCTGCAGCACATCGTCCAGCCACGCCAGATAGCCGTCCGAACCCGCACAACGGAACTGCGAAGACAGTACGTATTCCTCCACCGTCGCTCCACGGGCGATTGCGAAGTCCCGGATGGCCTCTTTGGTGCCCACATCCTTCAGCGTGACGCGCTGGTCTTCATCGATGAAGAACACACTGCAAAGTGCGGCGTTTATCAGTTCCTGGATCTGGTGCGTGCCCAGGTTTCCATAGAACCCACTCTTCTCGGTAAGGCGGTGTGCCTCGTCCACGACCAATACGTCATACGCGTTCTGTGCCGACTCGGTAAAGGAGCCGGACCCGCCGAAAAGATGCACCAGATGGGCGTTCTCGGGCTTCTGGATGAGCGTGTTGCTGTAGACGGCGCGAGGTGCCGCATTCTTGGAGATGTACTTGACGGTCAATCCATCGCGAAGCGCGGCAAGAAGATTCACCGCGACAATGGACTTGCCCGTGCCCGGGCCACCCTCAACAATGACGACACGGGGCTTTCCGCTGGCGTGCGCTTGGGCACACGCGGCCTTGGCGGCTTCAAATACCTGCTTCTGCTCATCAAGCAGCGCAAAGGCACTGTTTCCCCTCAACAGCCGATGCACATCGTCGGCGAGCGCCTTGGAAGGGCGGATTCGCCCATTCTCCAGCTCGGCAAGCACGGACGCGCCATCACCTTTGCTGGTGTGCTGACTGATGAAGCCACGCAGCTTCTCGAGGTCCCCGGTGCTCTTCAGGAAGAGCGGGGCACGTTCGATGTAGGGCTGATAGTGGGGCGAATCGATCACACCGTCCGGCACATAGTTGTGCAGGTAGGCGCAGGGGTGAAGCTGGAGTTTTCCTTCATGGACCGCATCGTTGAAGCCTTCCAGGAACGCAGCATAGGACCACGCCTGATAGCTGGGGTGAACGAGTGACTGCCCTTCGCGAAGCTCCACGATGGCGTCGCGCTTGGTCGGCTTGATGGCGGACCATTGCTTGAGCTCGACGATGATGACGTGGGGTGAGCCGTCCTCGGAGCGACCGGTCAGGACGACGTCGATGCGCTTCTTCGACTGAGGAAGTATGAACTCCACGGCCACGCCGATGTCATCGGGAATGGAGTGATGGGTGAGTGCACGCGCGACGTACCGAAGCGACTCGCGCCAGGAACGGATCTCGGACTCGCCTACGTCGCCCTTCGTCGCCGCCTTGAAGCTGGCGCGGATGACCTCCTCGATCTCCTCGTCGTTGCATTGGCGAAGGAAGGACGCCTTGTCTGCCTGGTACACGATCATGGCGGCGTCAGCTTGTTGTACTTGGTGCTGACACCCCGCGAGAGGTCCACCGGGTACTTGGCGGCATTGGTGGCCAGCTTGCTGCTGACGGCTTCGTTCAGATCGATGCCGAGCACGTCCGACAGCCGGATGAGGTACAGGGCTACATCGGCAACTTCATCGCGTACGGCCTTGGCGGTGGTTTCCGAAGTCGCCGCCTTGAACGAGTCGGCCTCTGTCATCCACTGGAAGATCTCGTTCAGCTCTCCAACTTCGCCGGAAAGGGCCATGACAAGATTCTTGGGGGAGTGAAACTGGGCCCAGTCACGGGCTTCGGCGAACTCCCTGAGCGCTTGGGCAGCGCCCCGAACCTCGACAAGAGGGTGTTCCATGGCATGGCCTTATACGACAGGGTTTGGCCAATTCTACCCATGCCAGTGGGGCGTAAGCGACATTTCGGCCTTGATTCCCCTGCAATCAACAAGGGCGCCAATGGGCGCCCTTGTTGGTGATGCGATCAGGCGATGATTGCCCGTCCCGGCATCAGCCCCGACACCTCGGCCTGCCCCCTGCCACACAGCTGGCCTGCCAGTGCTGCCAGGCCTCGGCATCGATACTGGCCTTCAGTGCAATGGCCTGCAGCTCCGCCCAGTCTTTCGGTGAAGGCGCGGCCAGCAGCCCGCGCATGAAGGCCTGCATCTTCGCCTCACCCACCTGCTTTTCCAGCGAAAGTAGCAGCAACGGACCATAGACGTAGCGATACATCTCGCCCAGGTCCGAGTGGCCATCGACGGCATCAAGCGCCGGCAGCGGCGTATCGAGCGCATCGACGGTGGCCTGCAACCTTGCAACATAGTGGTCCGCCGCAGCGTCACCACTGATCTGACGCAGCGCCTTGATCGACAGGAATTCGGCGCTGGATTCCAGCAGCACCCAGTAGTACGGCCCCTGCGGACGGTTGAGCGTGCCGAAGTAGTAATGGCCCATTTCGTGCGCGACGTACTGCACGCGCCGTTCGGCCTGTTCACCGCCGGCCAGCAGCGAATCGGCCACGTTGCCGATGCTGCCGCTCATGGCGATGGTCGGCCAGGTGGCAAAGCCCCATTCGCTGCCGTCGCGGTCGCGCTCGGCCTGGTTGAGCGTGACCATGCGCAGGAAGGTGGGGCGGTCGGCCAGCGGCACGCCCATGTAGCGCGCGTGCACGTCGGCCACCTGCTGCACGACGCGGGACAGCGCGTCGACCTTGGGCGTGGGCAGGCTCTCGTTGAGGAGGGTGACCTGCGCGGTGTGGGTGATCGGGCCGCTGCCACCGAACAGCAGGATGGGCCGCGCGTTGTCGCTGCGAAAGCGGCCCTGCGTGCCTTCGATGGCGGGGCTGCCATTGAGGTACAGGAAGCGGCAGCCGCGGCAGTCCACCTGCAGGTCGTAGCGGCTTTCGCTGCCGCGCACGCGGGCCTTGGGGTCGAACGCCTGAGGCAGCCATGCAGACTGCTCGGTAAAACGGGCGCTGTCGCCGTTGAAGGCCATCATGCCTTTGAAGTCGCCCATGGCATCGTGCTTCGGGTACAGCGGGAACGCGCCCACGTACTGCACGCAGAGCGTGGCCGTGGGCTCGGCCAGAGAGTAGACGCGCGCCTCGCCATCCACGCCCGGGTCGTACCAGCCATCGAATCCGACCGGCTTGCCCTCGTCATCGGTGACCCGTGCGACGTTCAGACCGGCATTGAGCACGAAGTGGCCCTGTGCGTCGGCGGGGCGATTGGACAGGCATGCATCGCCCTCCACGCGGCCACTGGCGATATCCAGGCGCACACTGCCAGTGGTGAGCGGCGTTGCCAGCTGCTCGGGCGATGCGGCTTGGCTGAGGGAAGGAGCGAGCAGTGCGGCGAGGGCCGCCGGCAGCAGGGCCTTGCTGGGGTTCATCGAGCCATCCTTGGGTGGATGGCGCCGACTATAGAGCCAATATGAATTCCTGCCGAGAGGGGCGCATCCACGCGTGGCGTGCAGTTGCGGAGCTACACTGGCCCCCTGCACGTGATGGAAGCTCGCCCATGTTGAACGGAAAGGTCGCGGTGGTCACCGGTTCCACCAGTGGTATTGGCCTTGGCATCGCCACGGCGCTGGCGCGACAGGGCGCCGACATCGTGCTGAATGGCTTCGGCGATGCGGCGCAGATCGAGAGCCTCCGCGCCAACCTCGAAGCGGAGTTCGGTGTGCGGGTGGCGCATGACGGCGCCGATCTGTCCCAGGGCGAGGCCGTACGGAACATGATCGCCAACGCCGTTGCGAGGATGGGGCGTATCGACATCCTGGTGAACAACGCGGGCATCCAGCACACCGCATCGATCGAGGAATTTCCTGTCGAGAAGTGGGACGCGATCCTGGCGCTGAATCTCTCGGCGGTGTTCCATGCCACGGCGGCGGCCTTGCCCTACATGAAGCAGCAGGGCGCCGGCCGCATCATCAACATCGCCTCGGCGCATGGGCTGGTGGGCTCGGTGAACAAGTCGGCCTATGTGGCAGCCAAACATGGCGTGGTGGGATTGACCAAGGTGACCGCGCTGGAGAATGCCGGCACCGGCATCACCGCCAATGCCCTCTGCCCGGGGTGGGTGCGCACGGCGCTGGTGGAGCAGCAGATCACCGCGTTGGCCGAGCGCGAGGGCATCGATCAGGAGTCTGCCGCGCGTGCGCTGCTGGCCGAAAAGCAGCCCTCGTTGCAGTTCGTCACCCCCGAGCAGCTGGGAGAAATGGTGGTGTTCCTTTCCTCGGACGCCGCCGCCCAGATCACCGGCACAGCGTTGCCGGTGGATGGGGGCTGGACCGCGCGCTAGCAGCGGGAACCCTGATCAAAGCGGGGATGGGATAGGACTGCCAGCTGGATGGTGGGTTCAGTCCCGCTGGATTCGGCGCAACCACGTGTCCCACGATTCAAGCCGCACTTGGGGTGACGTTCCGCGTTCGTAATCGTGGCGTTTGCGGCTCTCTTCCAGGTCATTCTGGGTTCTCCCGCCGATGATCACCGGGCGGATGTTGATGTCCTTATCGGGATCGACCTCAAGAGGGGCTTCGGGGCCGAGAAATGCATTGTGGAGCGAACTTCCGCGCTCGGCTTCCGCGCGGAGACGGTGCAGCTCGCAGCGGATGGGCTCCGGGTTGCGATAGAACAATCCGAGGCGGTTGCGGAGCTGGCCTGCGGCTTCCAGTACCTTGTGGTTGAATTCCTGGTAGTGGTTGCTGTTGACGAGGTTGAATTCGGCTCCCTTGACCTCGATCAGGATGACGTCCATGCGCGAGCGACCGGTGAACACGGCGAAATCCACATAGCCGTCGCCAAAGGGAAATTCTGAAAAGCAGATGTACTCGTCATCTGGTGAGGTGAACGCTTCGGCGACAATCGATAGATCGCTCTTGAGCAAGCGTTGGAGCTCGCGTTCACCACTTCCAGCCTCGACGAGTGCGCGCACAGAGGAGCGCGAGATCATGCCGTCTGCTATCTCCAGCTTGCGCTTGATGACTTCGGGAGACTCGGGCCAGGGTGAACCATCAAATCGCCTTGTGGAGAGCCTGAGCGTTTCGGTCCTGCCGACGATTCGCTTGTTGTGTTCGGTACGGTCTTCAAGCTCTTCCGGACTACAACCCAGAAGGGCAATTGCAGCCTCTCTCGAGATCGACTGCCAGTTGACCCCTGGAGAGACTCGCACCTGGTCAAAGGTGTCTTGCTCCGGGTCAGGTCTCTCATAGTGTTCGATATAAACGGTCGCACCGAGGGCCAGCCCGCTGTCCTCGATTCGCTCCACGATCGTTTCAATGGCATTGGTAACGGACCGCCCGTTGTTGCATGGGCCAAGATCCGTGATGAGAACGCGCGGGCCGTCATCCCCGGAGAATACCCGTAGGCGGCACATGCCTTTGGATTGCGGGTGGTAGTCGCCTGCGTAGCTGAGTACCGTATCTACAATCTTCATTCTGCAATTGCTCTCGCTCCTCCATGGAGTGTCAACAATGTGCGTCTTATGTTTGGCACACAATCGGGGATTCCCTTACAGATTTCACCAATGAGGACGACAGTTGGGAATCAACGGCCAGGGATACTCAGTCGATCCAGTCACTGGACCGGCTGTGCACGCCGCTGCAACATCGGCAGCGCCACCAGCGTAACGAGGATGGTGAACAGCACCAGCGACGAGCCGACCGTTCCGAAGCCCAGCCCACCCTTTTCCAGCGGCTTGGTGAGCAGGTCGCCGAAGGTGGCGCCGAACGGGCGGGTGAGCACGAAGGCGATCCAGAACAGGATGACCCGGTTGATGCCCTTGATGCGGCTGGCCAGTGCAGTGAGCGCGATGAGGCTGCCGATCAGCAGTGCGCCGCCGGTGAAGCCCAGCCCGGAATCGTCCGCAAGGAAGTCGCCCAGCGCGGTGCCGAGCGTGTTGGAGAACAGCACGGCGGTCCAGTAGAAGCCTTCGGCGCGGCGCGATGCGATGTTGCTGACCGAGATCGACTTCTCTGACATGCGCCAGGCCAGCAGCACCAGCGCCAGGCAGCCGGCCAGCAGGCTGGCGCCGGTGGCGTAGCCCAGCCCCAGGGTGCGGTCGAGCAGGTCGGACATTGTGGTTCCTGCGGTGCTGGTGGTCAGCACCACCGACCAGAACAGCACTGGGTGAAAGCGCCGTGCAGACAGCTGCAGGGCCAACAGGCCGGCAAGGACCGTCAGCAGGATGGCCGAGCTGGCCACGTAGCCCAGGTTGAGCGTCATCGACAGCAGGTCGCCGGCGGTCTCGCCGAGGGTGGTGGCGGCGATCTTCATCACCCAGAAGCCGAGCGTGACCGCCGCCACTTTGCTGTGCAGGGAATCTGCGTTTGAAGCACTCATCGAACGACGCCTGGGGAGCCTGTCGGTGATGCTGTGGCGGCCGGCGTCGGAGTGCAGTCGGAACCGGGTTCGGCGAGAGTGAGTGTGGCGGCGGCGTTCAGCCCACGCTGGCCGGGGCCGAAAGGCGCGCCAGCAGGGCGTCCCAGTCGGCCACGAAGCAGCCGTTGCGGCCGCGGTTGCATTCGGTGATCCACGCGTCCAGCGATTCGCTCTGTGCGCGGTAGGTGCTGACATCGCCCAGTACGGCGAAGTGCAGGCGGTAGTTCACCAGCATCTGCAGCCATTGCCCGGCCATGCCGGAGCGCAGCTCGAAGAAGTCCGGAGAGAGGCGTTGCACCGGAATGGCGATCCACTCGGCCTGATGCCCAAGGGCATCGCCGACCAGGTCGCGCAGGCCGTTGGCATCGAGTGTCGGGCCCTGCGGCTCGATGCGCAGGAGACGGATGGTGCCGATGTACTCAATGGAATCATTCATGCTGGAGGCTCTGCAGTCGACGCAGCCGGGCGAGGATGTCTTCGCGCAGGCCGGGGATGTAGTGGTAGGCGTCTGCCAGCAGGGTGACGTCCGCCGTCGGGACGAGCCGTTTCATGCGTTCGGCGGCGGCAGGGGTGTCGATGAGGGCATCACGCGCGCCCATGACAAGGGCTGCCGGTGGATGCAACGTAGCCAAGCGCTCGTCGCTGATGCGGGGAATGCGCAGCGGACGTGGTCGGACCTCGGCACGGATCAATGCCAACAGGTCGAGCAGCGGCTGCGCACGTGCAGGTGCATGCAGTGGCTCGGGGCCCATGACCGCACGGCGCAGGCGCTCGCGCCCCCATCGGCCAAGCAGCAACAGTGGGAGCGCCTTGAGCAGGAATGCACGCTGGCGCCCGATACCCGAGGGGCTGACCAGAACCAGTGCGTTAACCCGGGCAGGCCTTCGCAACGCGTAATCCATTGCCAGGAATCCGCCGAACGACAGGCCCACGAATGCAGCGCTTTCCACGCCGAGTGCGTCGAGGACATCATCCAGCCATTGCGCATGCGCATCGCTGTCCAGCGCAGGTTGCGTGCCTTCGCTGAGACCCGGTTCGCCAATGATGTCGACGGCATGCACGCGGTAGTACTCGCTCCAACGTGCGGCATCGAACATCCAGCTGGCGGCATTGCTGAGGGTGCCATGCAGCAGCACCAGGGCAGGGCCGTGTTCGGGGCCGCAGCTGACCACAAATGTCGAACCGGCGCGGGTGGCGAAATGGTGCGATTCGTGTGGTACCGGCCAGTCCGAAAGCACCTGGCGGTAGGCGGCAAGTACGCGCTGCGTGGGAATGCCGGGGCGGCGCCGCTTCATGCGCTGTGGTCCTGCAGCAGACGCTGCAGGCTGACCAGCAGCGCCGTGGAACCTGCCAGGCCACCGATCACGATCAGCTTGAGCACATCGTGCTCGGGCGAATAAATCGTCTCCATGCGCAGCGGCTCATCGTCGGCCTCGCGGCCGGTGACGCGCGCATGCAGGGCACGGACCAGGTCGGCGGCACGTGCCGCACCGCATCCGGGAATATCCACCACCGTGGTCAGCTGTGGGCGCGCAGCGGAGGGCTCACGCACGGTGCCGGTGAACACGTCGAGGTCTTCAGCGGTGATGCGATAGGACTTGCCGATGCGGGTCGCGCGCAGTTGGCCGCTACGGATATGCCGAAGGACGGTTTTGGGGTGCAGGCTGAGCTGCTGGGCAGCCTGTTCGACGGTTAGCAGCGCGGGGGACATATCGGAACTCGAGAACCATGTGCTCCCTATTGTTCCATAGAATGCAATTGGTGGGATCGATTGGGAGTTTTGCCGAGGCGGCGACAGGGGGGCATCTCCCTGGTGCCGCCTGCGCGGGCAGCCATCCCGACGACTACGCTGGCTTGGCAAACACGTCCAGACCCTTGCCGGTCTCCAGCAACGATTTCAGGCTGGACAGCACGATCGGCCAGCCCTGGCGGATGCCGGTATCCATGCCGCTGCCGGGTTCCAGATCGTCGTGGGTGACGGTCAGCCGCACCATGTCCTGGTAGGGCACGATCTCGAAGGTGACCCGGCTGTAGCTGTCCGGGTTGTCGGCCTGCGAGGCCGCGGCCCAGGTGATGACCAGTCGCGAGGGTGGGGTGCTTTCCACCACTTCGCCGACCAGCTCGACCGAGCGCGTGTCGTTGGCGCGCACGTGCTGCCAGCGCGAGCCGGGTTTCCAGTCCGAGACGTTCTCGTGGCCCCAGTAGCGGCGGGCGATCTCGGGCCGGGTGATGGCCTCGAACACCTTCTGTGGCGTGGAAGCGATGTAGACCACGTGGATGAAGCGGGTGGACGCTGCGGACATCGTCATTCTCCTTCCAGTTCTCGTTTCAGGTCATGCAGCAGGCTCAGGCGCTGCTGCTCGAACTTGCGTACCCAGCGCTCGTAGACGTCATGCAGCGGCACCGGGTTGATGAAGTGCAGCTTCTCGCGGCCACGGCGCACCGTGCTGATGAGGTTGGCGTCTTCCAGCAGGCCCAGGTGCTGGGTGACCGATTGCCGGGCCATGTCCAGGTGTTCGCACAGCTGGCCCAACGTCTGGCCGTTGTCTGCGCAGAGCAGGTCCAGCAGCGTCCTGCGCGTGGGGTCGGCCAGGGCCTTGAACACCTTGTCTGCATCCATGGCGGACAGAATAGGCAGGTAGATACCTGCATGTCAACCGCCGTCGGTGGATCGGCTCACGACCTCCCACTGGTCGATGCGGCTGGACATGGCCTGCAGCTTGTCACGCACACGTTGCACGGCATCGCTGCCCAGCAACAGGTGGCTGGGCGGTGCGTCGCTGTTGATGATCTTCAGCATGGCCTGCGCCGCCTTTTCCGGATCGCCCAGCTGATGACCGCTCTTGGCCTCGCGCGTACTGCGGATGGGGTCGAACAAGGCGTCGTAATCTCCAATGCTGCGCGGTGCGCGCACCATCGAACGGCCGGCCCAGTCGGTGCGGAACGATCCCGGCGCGACGGCCGTGACGTGGATGCCGAACGCGGCCACTTCCTGGCCCAGCACCTCGCTGATGCCCTCCAGTGCGAACTTGCTGCCGCAGTACCAGGCGATGCCGGGCAGGGTGATGAAGCCGCCCATCGAGGTGATGTTGAGGATGTGGCCACGGCGGCGCGCGCGCATGCGCGGCAGTACGGCCTTGATGAGCGCGGCGGGGCCGAACACGTTGACCTCGAACTGGTGGCGCAGTTCGTCCAGCGTGGATTCCTCGAGGATGCCTTCGTGGCCATAGCCGGCGTTGTTGACCAGCACGTCGATGGCGCCGATGCCGCTTTCGATGGCATCGACCAGCGTGTTGATGGAGGCGTGGTCGGTGACGTCCAGCAGGCGGCCGAACGCGCGGCCGGGAGCGAGGGATTCAAACGCCTGGCGGGCCGGTTCGTTGCGCACGGTACCGACCACGCGGTGGCCGGCCTGCAGGGCCTGTTCGGCGAGGGCGCGGCCGAAGCCGCTGCTGACGCCGGTGATGAGCAGCAGACGGGAGGGGGACATGGTGATGGCCTCATGGAAAGCGGGCTTGCACAGTAGTGCTTGTGGGGGATGCCCTACAGGCCTAAGCTTCGGCCGATCTTGCCTATTCCTCTGAGGTGTGCGGTGCGGTCTGGCGATGATCCGGTGCAGCAGGATGCGCAGGCGCGCATGGTGGGGCTGCTGCACGCGTTGGCGCCGGAGGAGGGCTACACGCTCACCGCCGTGCCGGGCGTACGCCTGCTGCGCTCGAACCGGCCGCTGGCGCGCACGCCGGTGCTGTACGACCCGGGCATCGTGATCGTCTGCCAGGGCGTCAAGCGCGGCTACCTGGGCGGGCAGGTCTACCAGTACGACGCGCAGCACTACCTGGCGGTGTCGGTGCCGGTGCCGTTCACCATGGAAACCGACGCGTCGGCGGAGGCGCCGTTGCTGGCGATCTACCTGCACCTGGACCTGCAGCTGGCGGCGGAGCTGCTGCTTGCGCTGGATGCGCATGAGGCGCCGGGGCAGACACACGCGCGCAGCATGATGGCCAGCCCGATGGACCCGCCGATGCAGGCCACGGTGATACGGCTGCTGCATGCGCTGGGCGACACACGGGAAGCGGCAGTGTTGGGCCCGGCGCTGGTGCGCGAGGTGTACTTCCGCGTGCTGACCGGCGCGCAGGGCGCTGCGATGCGCGAGGCGCTGGCCATGCGCGGCCGTTTCGGCAGCATCGGCCGGGCGTTGCGGCAGATCCATGCGGCCTATGCCACGGCGCTGGACGTGGCACACCTGGCGGCGGAGGCGGGGATGAGCGTGGCGACCTTCCACGATCACTTCCGTGACGTCACCGGCACTTCGCCCATGCAGTACGTGAAGTCCACGCGCCTGCACCAGGCGCGGTTGCTGATGCTGCGCCAGGGGATGACCGCCGAAGCGGCGTCGCTGGCGGTGGGGTATGCCAGCCCGTCGCAGTTCAACCGGGAGTTCAAGCGTCTGTTCGGCCTGCCGCCGGCGGCGGAAGTGGCGCGGATGCGGCGCAGCTTCGCGGTGCCGCCCGCGCCAGCCGGTGCGCTGTATGTGTCTTCCCACTGAACGGCGCGGGTCGGCCCGTTGACAGGCCTATCTACCTACTAGTAGGTTTGCGCCATGAAAGAGTCGCTGTCCCCGAAGGCGCTGGAGATTCTGGCGCAGGCCCGTTCCCTGCTGGAAGCCGGTGGTTACAACGGTTTCAGCTACGCGGACGTGTCCGCGCGGGTGAACATCAGCAAGGCCAGCATCCATCACCACTTCCCCAGCAAGGCCGATCTGGTGCGCACGGTGGTGGTGCTGTACCGGGCCGAGGCGCGCGAGGGACTGGCACTGCTGGACCGGCAGCTGGGTGATCCGCTGCTGGAGCTCAACGCCTATGTCGATTACTGGTCCAGCTGCATTGCCGGCGGAACGGCGTCGTTCTGCATCTGCGCGATGCTGGCCGCGGAAGCACCGATGATCCCGGTGGAGATTGCCGAGGAGGTGCGCGGCCACTTCGAGGACCTGACCGAGTGGTTGACCCGTACCCTGCTGAAGGGCGCTGCGCAGGGGCAGCTGCGCCTGCAGGGCCCGGCGGACGACGAAGCCAAGGCGTTCATGGCGTCCGTGCACGGTGCGATGCTGGCGGCGCGGGGGTTTGGCGATGCGGCCACCTTCGCGGCCCTGGCGCGGCTGGCGATCGCGCGGGTGAGCGCCGCCTGAGAACTGTATGCGGAAGGCCTGCGGCAACGCGGGTCTTCTTTTTGCCCACCAAGCCTACCTACTAGTAGGTTTATTGAAGCCCAATGGAGTACTCCCATGCCACACCCGCTGTCCGCCCTCGGCGTCATCCACACTGCCGTCAGCCTGCTTCCCATCGTGGCCGGTCTCTATGGCTTGGTCCGCCACCGCGCCATCGATCCGGCCACGCGTGCCGGCAAGCTCTACCTGCTGGGCCTGGTGTTGTCGGTGGCAACCTCGTTCACCGTGTCCAGCACGGGCGGACTCAATCCCGGCCACGCCTTTGGCGTGATCGTGCTGCTGGTTGCTTTCGGCGGGGTGCTAGCCGCGCGCCTGCGCTTCCTGGGGCGGGCGGCGCGGTATCTGTCCACCTTCGCGTTGTCGTTCAGCTTCCTGCTCTCGCTGGTGCCGGGTGTGAATGAAACGCTGACCCGCATCCCGGTGGCACATCCGATTGCGGCCGCGCCGATGGCTCCGGTCGTGCTGCAGACCTTGCTGGGGTGTTTCGTGGTGTTCGTGCTCGGTTTCATCGCACAGTGCTGGCGGATGCGTGGCCGCCGCTGAGAACGGGCGCCGCGGCGACGCTGCTCAGTCTGCCAGCGGCGGCGGCGCGTCTTCGCCATAGGTGGCGTAGGCGCTGCCGCAGGTGGCCACCGCAGCGGCCGCCGCGGGCAGGCCGGTGGCGCGGATGCCACGCCGTGTATCGCGGTCGAACATTTCCGCGTAGCGTTCGGCGGCCAGCGCGTCATCAGGCAGCACATACAGCAGCACGCGCTGCAGGGTTGACTGGCCATCGAGGGGCTGCGGCGTGCGGAACGCCGGTACCTGCACGCGGGCGCTGTGCCAGCGCATCGGCTCGCTGCTGGTCTGCCAGCGGACCTGCAAGGGCTGATCGAGCGGAAGCAGCGCGGCGCCGTCCGGGTAGCCGTAGGCGGTGCAGTCCGCGGGTGGCGTCGGGATGTTGGCGATGGCGCCGTCACCGATGTCCAGCGTGAGGCCATTGACCTCCATCCGCACGATGGGCGCACCGCCGTAGTTGTGGACCTTGAACAGCGCCAGGCCTTCGAAGCGGCTGCGCTCCAGATCATCTGCGGTAGTGCCGCTGAGGCGTGCGAGCGCGGGCGCGACCTCCACATGATCGCGGTAGTGGTAATAGAGATGCACCAGTTCCGGCGTGCCCGGGCGTCTCCATGCCGCGTTGAAGGGCGCAAGGTCCGGATAGGGGCGGCGCAGCAGGGGCACGTCGGTGACGGCACGATCTCCAGAGGGCGTGGCGTAGCGGTAGTGGTCCACCGAGCGCTTCAAGCGCCCGTCTTCATACGGGAATGCCCTGTCTGCATCGGACTGCGCGTTGGGGTAGCGGTGGAAGGCGATGAAACGTTCGGGCGTGTCGCCCTGCATGGGCAGGTCCGGGCCAGCGCCGGAGCCGGTGGATGCATACGGCGAGGTGTCCAGCCACAGCGGTTGCCCGCTGAGATTGACGTGCAGTTCCGCGATGGCGGCACGCGAGCCGCCGGCGAAGCTGTCCCAGGTGTTCTGCAGGGAGTGCCACAGCGGAACGATGAGCATGGCTGCGGCGGTGGGCACGAACATCACAGCGTGCACGCGGCCGGGCACCTGGCCACGGTCCCGTACCATGTAGCGCAGCCACGCCAGCGCAAGCACCAGCAGCAACGGTACGCCCACCCAGATCGCCAGGGTGGCCAGCGCCACAACGCCCCAACCCAGATTGGGGGTGGCCACGGCGATGAGCGAAAGGGTGGCGATGAACGCCGCCAGCACCAGCGACACGCCTATCCCGAAGCGGTAGTTCCTGTAAGGGCGGTCAGTCATCACCGTTCCATCGGCCTGCGGGACATGGCGATATCTTGCCGGTCCGATGGCGGCGTGGAAAGGCGGACGTTGCCGCAGGCCTACCCTCAGCAGCCGACCAGTCGATCGGCTTCGATGCCCTGCCGATGCAGGCTGCGGTACTCGGTGGGGCTGGCATCGACCAGCCCGCGGAAATGGCGGCGGAACGATTCCTGTGAGCCGAAACCGGCCTGCTCGGCGACCCAGTGCAGGGGGCGGTCGGTGGTTTCCAGCAGTTCGCGGGCGAAAGCCACCCGTTCGCGGATCAGCCAGTCGATGGGTGACAGGCCGGTGGCGTCGAGGAACTGCCGTTGCAGGGTGCGTTGGCTCAACGCAGCCTGTTCGGCCAGGCTGCCCAGCGAGTGCGGTTCGCGCAGATTGCGCCGCATCCATTCCATCAGCTTGGCCAGGCGCGTCGGCTCGCCGCTGGGAATGGCGCGGCTGACGCGCTGGCTGCGCCCGGCATCACGCCAGGGCGCCAGCACCAGGCGCTCGGCAACGAGGTTGGCCACGCGCGCGCCGTAATCCTTGCGCACCATGTGCAGCATCATGTCCATGCCGGTGGCCGAACCGGCCGAGGTGATGATGCTGCCGGCGTCGACGTAGAGCACGTCGTCGCGCACGCCGATGCGGGGGAACTGCTGCGCAAGCGTTTCGGTGAGCCGCCAGTGGGTGGTGGCCTGGCGGCCATCGAGCAGGCCGGCCCAGGCCAGCACGAAGGCGCCGGAGCAGATCGAGGCGATGCGGGCGCCGCGCGCGTGGGCGCGGACGAGCGCATCAAGCAACGCCTGCGGCGGGCGTTCACTGGGTTCGCGCCAACCGGGAATGACGATGATGTCCGCATCGTCCACCGCGTTGAGATCATGCGGCAACTGCACCTGCGTATTGCCGAGCATGCGCAGTGCACCGGGTTCGCCCGCGCACAGCTGCGTGCGGTACCACGCCACGCCCAGTTCCGGACGCACCGGTGCGAACAGGCCCACCGCACAACCGAACTCGAACAGGCCCTGGCCGTGGCAGGCCACGATGGCGACGGTCGGCGCGGTGGGATCGGCAGCGTGGATGGGCATGGCCTGATGCTACCGGTGATGGTGCATGCCGCCGCGTGGCATGCGGTCATGAGGTGATGCCTGCGGGATATATGGCGGCTGGGGTCGGATCCGTTTCCTTCGAAAGGGATCCGACCCCATGCAAGTGCGCTGCCTAACGTCATTACCAGCGGTCATGTGGGTGGCCGGATGTTACGGCTGGGTGACGCGATCACGCCTGTCGTGGCGAGTGAACAGGCCCTTGAATGGAACCGTGTTTCCGGCCCACCCCACGAGCCCCCATGCCTGCCGCCTACGCCCCTGTCCTGAGTCCTCTTGCTGTGTTGATCGCCGCCGCCCTGGTAGCGGCCCCCGTGCATGCGGCAGACGCCGATGCGCAGCCGGCAACCACAGCGGCTGCCGCCAACGTTGCTGCATCCACCCTGGACGCAGTGGTGGTGACCGGCTCGCGCACCAGCACGCGCACGGTCAAGAACAGCTCCACGCCCATCGACGTGATCTCCGCCGAGGATCTTGCTGCGACCGGGCAGGCCAACCTGCTCGAAGCGCTGCAGCGCAGCCTGCCGTCGCTGAGCCAGATCGGTGGCTACCAGAGCGACCAGGAGAGCCTGATCCGCGGCTATCAGCTGCGCAATCTTTCACCGGGCTACACGCTGGTGCTGGTCAACGGCAAGCGCCGCAACGCCAGTGCCTATGTGAGCGGTGCCAACGGCGGCGGCTTTCCTGGCCACGCCTGGGCGGATCTGGCGCTGATTCCGGTGTCGGCCATCGACCACGTGGAAGTGCTGCGCGATGGTGCCTCCGCCATCTACGGCTCGGACGCGATCACCGGTGTGGTCAACGTCATCCTGAAATCGCAGGCACAGGGCGGCGAGGTGTCGGTGGAGAGCGGGCAGAGTATCGATGGCGATGGCACCCGTACCAGCGTGCGCGCCAACGTCGGCCTGCCCTGGGGTGAGGACGGCTTCGTCAACCTCTCGGGCGAGACCACGCGCCAGCACCACGCGATCCGGACGCGACGCTACATCGATGGCTATCTGAGCTATCCGGCGATCGATGCCAATGGCAACCGGATCGCGCTGCGGCCGAACAACCGCCTGCCGGCCGGTGCGACGCCGGACCCTGCCGAGGCCACGCGCGATGCCGAAGCCAACACCATCCTCAGCTCACCGTCGTATGCGCTGAAGGCGTTTGCGGTGAACGTGGGCCATGGCCTGGGTGAGAGCGCGCAGTTCTACGCCAACGCCACTGCCAGTGACCGCACCGCGCAGGCGATCCAGAACTTCCGCCTGCCGGCCACGATCTTCACCACGTACCGGACGCCGGGGGTGCTGAGCGTGTTTCCCGACGGCTTCCTGCCGGTGCTGGAGACCAAGGAGAAGCAGTACACCGGCACCGCCGGCGTGAAGGGGCAGGTGGCCGGCTGGGACTACGACGCCAGCCTGACCGGCAACCGCAGCACGGTGCGCACCTATACCCGCAACTCGGTGAACTACTCGCTGCCGTACCCGGGCTCGCCCACCGACTTCTATGACGGCAAGCTGGATTACCAGCAGGGCATTGCCAACCTGGACCTGCGTCGGGGCTTTGACGTAGCGGCCTTTGCCTCACCCCTGGAAGTGAGTGCCGGTGCCGAGTACCAGCACGAGCGCTACGAGCGCGGGGCAGGGCAGTGGGAGTCGTACACCGGATTCGGTGCCGCTGCGTTTGTCGGCTACTCCACCGCCGACGCGGTGAAAGCCACGCGCAACAGCAAGGCGGTGTACGTGGGGGCGGCGACCAACGTCACCTCGCGCTGGTACCTGGATGCGGCCGCGCGCTGGGAAGACCATTCGGACTTCGGCAGCGTCTCGACCGGACGCTTGACCAGCCGCTTCGACATCACCGACGCACTGGGCGTGCGTGCGACGGTCAGCAACGGCTTCCACGCGCCAAGCCTGGGCGCGCAGTTCTACCAGGCCACGGGCAGCTGCCCGTGCGGTACGACGCTGGTGGCGCAGGTGTCCTCGCCCGCTGCGGTGGCACTGGGTGCCACCCCGCTGAAACCGGAGAAGGCCACCAACTACAGCATCGGCGTGACCTGGGACCCGAGCCCGGCCTTCCACCTGGCCGTGGATGCCTACCAGATCGACATCCGCGGCCAGCTCGGCCAGTCCAGCCAGATCGGCTACAACGCGCAGGATCCGGCGCGCATCACCGACAACAGCGGCACCGTATTGACCTCCGCGCAGAAGAACACGATCGATGCGCTGCTGGGTTCGGCCGGCATCAGCATCCTGCCGGGCGACGCGTTCTATGCCAGCTACTTCACCAACGTGGGCGACACCCGCACGCGCGGCGTGGAGCTGACGCTGGAGGCGAACCAGGACACATCGTGGGGCAAGCTGCGCTGGAGCTATGCCGCCAACGTCGGACGCACCACGATCCGCAGCGTCAGCGCCATTCCTGCGGCGCTGCAGGGGCTGCCCAACATCAACCTGCTGACGAAGTCCGGCGAGTACGCATTGCGCTTCCGTACGCCCAGCTACACCCAGGTGGCCGGACTGGGTTGGCAGAACGGACGCTGGCGCTCGAATGTGGACGTTACCTACTACGGGTCGATCAAGCGCCTCAACAACGGCGTGGAATACAGGCAGCCACCGGTGCTGGTGACCAACCTGTCCGGCGGTGTGGAGCTGGGCGCGGGCTGGAGTGCGGCGCTGGGCATCAACAACGTGTTCGACAAGCGCACCCGCAAGGTGCCGGAGTACGCGCGCAGCGCCACCGACGTGGCCAGCATCGAGACCACCTGGGACAGCGGTGACGTGCTCAGCAGGATCGGCGCGTTCTGGTACGGGCGGGTCAATTACCGGTTCTGAGGTTCAGGCATGGCGTCGCCGGCCAGCGTCCGGCGTTACCGAGGAGAGTGGCATGTCATCTGGGTTGAAGATTGTTGCGTTGATCGGTTCGCCAACGGCATCGGTGAATTCGCGCACGCTGTTGCTGGTACGGCACCTGCTGGAGGCGCTGCAGCAGCGCCTGCATGCCAGCGTGACACTGGTGGAGCTGGCGCCGATAGCGCGCGCGCTGGGGCAGACGCTGTCGCGCAGCGAGGCCGAGCCCGCGGTGGAGCAGGCGCTGGCCACCCTCGAGGACGCCGAGCTGCTGGTGGTGGCCGCACCGGTCCATCGTGGCTCGTACCCGGGGTTGTTCAAGCACCTGGTGGACTTCATCGACCTCGAGGCGCTGGTGGATACCCCTGTGCTGCTGGCGGCCACCGGGGGCAGCGAGCGGCATGCGCTGGTGATCGACCATCAGCTGCGACCGTTGTTCAGCTTCCTGCAGGCGCATACGTTGCCCATCGGCGTGTACGCCACACCAGCCGATTTCGATGGCGAGCAGATCAACAGCGCGGCGTTGCAGGCGCGCATCCAGTTGGCTGCCGAGCGCGCTGCCGGGCATCTGCTGCCGCATGCCGCCAGCGGGCCGGCGCCCCTGCGCCGCATCGCCTGAGCTGCCCATAACGGCCAGCAGTCTGCTTATTGCCAACCTGCATCTGCGTGGCCGGATCCGACCGGCGATTGTCGCCAGCAGGTACGGGCGCGGCGCACAGCTTCTCTAGCATCGATAGCGAAACGGCACTTCATTGCCGGCCCAGACGAGGACGAACCCGTGGCTGCAGCTGCCTCCCCCAAACCCATCCTGTTCCTGCTTGATCGCGAGTTCGTCGACGGCCAGTTGCCGGGCCAGCGCTTCTTCTGCCGGCACAGCCTGCTGCTGGAAGGCGCGCTGTCCAGCATCGACGGCCTGGATGCACAGCTGGACGTGCGCCGCATCGGCTTCGCGCGGCCACGCCGCGAGGTGATCGCGGCGGTGGGCGAGCAGGACCAGTCGCTGCCGAAGCTGGTGCTGCCGCAGGGCGTGCGCAGCGAACACGCCAACGGTGCCTACCAGGACCGGCAGTACGTGACCGGTGCCGAGCCGATCCTGGCCGCACTCAATGGCCTGCTTGGCATTCCTGTGGCCCACCCCTGAGCGAGGACGCGGACATGAGCTACCTCATCAGCGTGCTGGACAAGAGCCCGGTGGCCGAAGGCGCAGGCGCCGAGCAGGCGCTGCGCAACAGCCTGCAGCTGGCCCAGCGTGCCGAACAGCTGGGCTACCACCGCTACTGGTTTGCCGAGCATCACGCCGCACCGACCCTGGCCAGTCCGGCGCCGGAGGTGCTGGCGGCATGGGTGCTGGCACAGACCCGGCGCATCCGCATCGGCAGCGGTGGCGTGATGCTGCGCCACTATGCGCCGTACAAGGTGGCCGAGAACTTCAACCTGCTGGCGGCGCTGGCGCCCGGACGCGTCGACCTGGGGGTGGGCAAGGCACCCGGTGGCCTGCCGGCGTCCACCGCAGCGCTGGCCGCGGGGCGGCCGGCCTTCGCCGATTTCGATCAGCAGCTGCGCGATCTGGAAGGATTCCTGTCCGGCTCGCTGGCCGAAGATCATGCGCATGCCAATGCGCAGGCGCGGCCGGTGCCGCAGGTGGCGGCCGAGCGTTTCCTGCTGGGCGCCAGCCCGCAGAGCGCACGGCAGGCGGCGGAGCTGGGCTGGCGCTTCGTCTATGCCGCCCATTTCGACGGCGACCCGAAGCACATCGAAGCGGCGTTCGAGGCCTATCGCGCCGTATCCACGCAGCCGCCGTTGCTGGCCACCGTCGCTTTCGCGGCGCCCACCAGCGAAGCGGCGGCGCGCCATGTCGGCGCATTGCGTGTCTACAAGCTGCACCTCGGCCCGGGGCAGACGGTGAACCTGCCCAGCCCGGACGCCGCGGCCGAGTATGCCCGCCAGGTCGGCGTGACCGACTTCCGTATCGAAGAGACGCGGCCCAGCGTGCTGTCGGGCGACGCGCAGCAGGTGCGCGGGGAACTGGACGCACTGCACCGCCGCTTCGGCGTGGGCGAATTCATCCTCGATGCGCCGGTGGCCGACCTCGACGCACGCCTGGCATCCCTTGAACTGCTGTCGCCCGCGCCACGCGCGGCGGTGGCCTGACCTGCAGGAGCGATACCCATGAGCAAGACACCGCGCACCATCCCGTTCGGCATCATGCTGCAGGGACCGGGCAGCCACATGCATGCGTGGAAGCATCCGTCCAACCCGGCCGATGCCAGCGTGAACCTGGACTTCTACATCGACATCGCGCGCACGGCCGAAGACAACGGCATCGCCTTCGGCTTCGTTGCCGATGGGCTGTACATCAACGAGAAATCGATCCCGCACTTCCTCAACCGCTTCGAGCCGATCTCGCTGTTGTCCGCGCTGGCCACGGCGACGAAGAAGATCGGCCTGGCCGGCACGCTGTCCACCTCCTACAGCGATCCGTTCACCGTGGCCCGGCAGTTCGCCTCGCTGGACCTGATCAGCGGTGGGCGCGCCGGCTGGAACGTGGTGACCTCGCCGCTGGAAGGATCGGGCCGCAATTACGGCCGCCCGCATCCGGAACATGCGCTGCGCTACCAGATCGCCGACGAATACCTGGAGGTGGTGCAGGGCCTGTGGGATTCATGGGACGACGATGCCTTCATCCGCGACCGCGAACAGGGCACCTTCTTCGCCACCGACAAGTTCCGCCGCCTCGACCACAAGGGCCGCTTCTTCCAGGTCGAAGGCCCACTGAACATCCAGCGCTCGGCGCAGGGGCAGCCGGTGATCTTCCAGGCGGGCTCGTCCGACGACGGCATCGCGCTGGCCGGCAAGTATGCCGATGCGGTATTCGCCCACTCGCCCTCGCTGGAGGAAACCCGTGCCTTCACCCAGAAGGTGAAGAACTCGGCCATCGCCCACGGGCGCAGCGGCAATGACGTTAAGATCTTTCCGGGCATCGGGCCGATTGTCGGCCACACCGCCGAGGAGGCCGAAGCCAAGTACCAGGCGATTGCCGCACTCGCGGGCCTGGACGATGCGCTGGCCTACCTCGGGCGCTTCTTCGACCATCACGATTTCACCCAGTACGATCCCGACGCGCCGTTCCCCGACCTGGGCGAGATCGGCAGCAATTCGTTCCGCTCCACCACCGATCGGATCAAGCAGGATGCCCGCGAGCAGGGCTTGAGCCTGCGCCAGGTCGCGTTGCAGGCGGTGAGCCCGCGGCCCAACTTCATCGGTACACCCGAGCACGTGGCCGACGAGTTGATCCGCTGGTTCGAGGCGGGCGCCAGCGATGGCTTCATTCTCGGGTTCGCGGCGCAGCGCGAGGGGCTGGACGATTTCGTGACCCTGGTACTGCCGATCCTGCAGGCGCGCGGGTATCACCAGCGCGAGCTGGAAGGGAAGACGCTGCGCGACCACCTGGGCCTGCCCTACAAGGCCAGCCGTCATTCGACGGCCGCCGAACCGGCGCGGAAGGTGGGGTGAGGCGATGAACGTACTGCGCCGGGCATCGTTGACTGTGGCGCCCACCGGGCCGACGGGCGTGCTGCCTGAAATAGCCGCACGCGCCGATGAGGCCATCGCCATCCGCCACGACCTGCATCGACACCCGGAGCTCGCCTTCGAGGAGCATCGCACCAGCGCACGCGTAGCCGAACTCCTGCAGCAGTGGGGCTATACGGTGACCACGGGCGTCGGTGGAACCGGTGTGGTCGGAACGCTGCAGCGGGGTCAGGGCAGCCGAAGGCTCGGGCTTCGCGCCGACATCGATGCGCTGCCGATCCAAGAGGCGTCCGGGCTGCCCTATGCCAGCCAGAACGAAGGACGGATGCACGCCTGCGGTCATGATGGCCACACTGCGATCCTGCTGTCGGCGGCGCATTACCTGGCCCGGCACGGGCGCATCGATGGCACCCTGCAACTGGTGTTCCAGCCGGCGGAAGAAACCGGCTCCGGTGCGTCAAGGATGCTCGCCGACGGTCTGTTCGAGCGCTTTCCGGTGGATGCGATCTACGGACTGCACAACTGGCCGGGTGTGCCGGTGGGGCACTTCGGCTTCGTCGACGGACCGGCGATGGCATCGGTGGACTGGGCACGGTTGAGGGTGATCGGCAAGGGCGGGCATGGTGCGGAACCACAGGGAAGCGTGGATCCCATCCTCGCCGCCGCGCACATCGTCACCGCACTGCAGAGTGTGGTGTCGCGCAATGTGGACCCGCGGCAGATGGGCGTGGTGACGGTCGGTTCGATCCACGGTGGGCAGGCGGCCAACGTGATTCCCGATGTGGTGGAGCTGACCCTGACCGTACGCGCCTATCTGCCCGACGTTCGCGACACGCTGCGCCGTCGCGTGACCGAGCTTGCCGAGCAGACCGCCGCCGCGTTCGGGGCGCGCGCCGAGATCGAGTTCCCGCGTGGCTTCCCGAGCGTGATCAACCATCCGCAGCAGACCGCCTATATCCGTGAGGTGGCGCTGCAGGGATTCGGCGCAGGGCAGGTGCTGGATGCCTTCGCGCCGCGCACCGCCAGCGAGGACTTCGCCTTCCTGCTGCAGGCCCGGCCCGGAAGCTTCGTGTTCGTCGGCAACGGTGACAGTGCGCCGCTGCACAGCCCGCGCTACGTGTTCAACGATGCGGCCATCGCCCCTGCCGCCAGCCTCTGGGCGCGGCTGGCCGAACACTATCTGGTGGAGGACGCAGCATGAGTACGGCACCATTCGAGGAGCGCTTCCTCTACACATCGGTGGACGATCCACTGGCGCGGCCGCTGTTCGATGGGCTCGAACAGGAGTACGACAGTCGTTACGCCGATGTGCGGCGACGCATCGGTGGCAGTGCGCGCGAGGAGCTGCAACGCTATCCAGCGCAGGCATTCGCTGCGCCGGTGGGAGCGTTCGTGCTGCTGCTGCGTGAGGGCGTGGCCATTTCCGGCGGCGCGTTCATGCCTCACCGCGACCCGGATACGGCCGAGTTCAAGCGCATCTGGACACTGCCTGGCCTGCGCCGCCAGGGCATCGCCCGGCGGGTACTGCAGGAGCTTGAAGACCAGGCCGCACGCCAGGGCTATCGCCGCGTGTACCTGACCACCGGCTTCCGCCAGCCTGAGGCGGTCGGCCTGTACCTGAGCCATGGCTACACCGCACTGTTCGATCTGTCTGCCGACCCGGAATCGATCGCCCATCTGCCGTTCGAGAAGCAGCTGCGGGCACCGGCGCGTCCGCCGGCATCAAGCACTGCCGCCGTGCAGGGAGTCCACGCATGAGTACGCCGTCCACCGCGATCGAGGGTCTGGCCGCGCGTCCGGCACCGGCATTGAAGATCGTGCCGGCGCGGCATCCGCTGCAGGTGTTCGGCACGGTCCTGGCGCTGGCGTTGATCCTGGTCGGACTGCAGTCGGTACTCGGCAATCCACGTTGGGGCTGGGGCACCTTCGCCGAGTGGTTCTTCGCCCGCCCGGTGCTGGAAGGGCTGGGTCGCACGCTGTTGCTGACCGCGCTCGGCACCGGCCTGGGCTTCGCGCTGGGCACGCTGCTGGCGCTGGCACGGGTATCCGGCTCGCCGTTGCTGTCGGCGGTATCGTGGGGCTACGTCTGGTTGTTCCGTTCGATTCCACTGCTGGTGCTGTTGCTGCTGCTGAACAATCTGGGCTATCTGTACAGCACGATCGAACTGGGCATTCCGTTCACCGGCATCAGCCTGTTCTCGTATCCCACCACCCAGCTGATCGGTGTGTTCACGGCTGCGGTGCTGGGCCTGACCCTGAACCAGGCGGCGTTCTCGGCCGAGGTGATCCGCGGTGGCATCCTCTCGGTCGATCACGGCCAGTATGACGCCGCGGCCGCGCTGGGCCTGCCGCGCGGCCGCCAGGTGCGGCGCATCATCCTGCCGCAGGCGATGCGCTCGATCCTGCCGGCCGCCTTCAACGATGTGATCGGCCTGGCCAAGAGCACGTCGGTGGTCTACGTGCTGGCGTTGCCGGAGCTGTTCTACACCGTGCAGGTGATCTACCGCCGCAACCTGGAGGTGGTGCCACTGCTGATGGTGGCCACGGTCTGGTACCTGGTGATCCTGACCGTGCTGTCGCTGCTGCAGCGGCGCGTGGAGCAGCGCTTCGCGCGTGGCCAGCTGCAGCGTGAGCGCAGCGTGTCGCGGGTATCCTCGCCCGCGCCGCGTGCGGCATCGCCGGTTCCGGTGCGGCCGCGCATCGCGAGCGCGGCCGAGGCCGGACAGGGAGCGCCGATATCGCTGCACGGTGTCGGCAAGGCGTTCGACGGGCAGCAGGTACTGGAGGACATCACCCTGGAACTGCGCGGCGGCAGCGTAACGGTGCTGATCGGCCCGTCCGGTGCCGGCAAGTCGACTCTGCTGCGGCTGATCAACCACCTGGAGCGCGCCGACACCGGCTTCGTCAGCGTCGGTGGCCAGCTGATCGGCTATCGCCGTGACGGCGACACCCTGTACGAGCTGCCGGAGCGCGAGATCCGCCGCCGTCGTGCCGAGGTCGGCATGGTGTTCCAGGGCTTCAACCTGTTCCCGCACCTGACCGCGCTGGAGAACATCATCGAGGCGCCGATCGCGGTGCGCGGTGTGCCGCGTACGCAGGCCGAACAGCAGGCGCGCGTGCTGCTGGAGCGCGTCGGTCTGGCGGACAGGGCCGATGCGTTCCCGCGCCAGCTGTCAGGTGGCCAGCAGCAGCGCATCGCCATCGCCCGTGCACTGGCCCTGCAGCCGAAGGTGCTGCTGTTCGATGAGCCGACGTCGGCGCTGGACCCGGAACTGGTGGCCGAAGTGCTCAGCGTGATCGAAGAGCTCGCCCGTTCCGGCACCACGCTGGTGATCGTCACCCACGAACTCGGCTTCGCCCGCCGCGTTGCCGACCACGTGGTGATGATGGACCAGGGCCGGGTGATCGAGCAGGGCACGCCCGAGGCCGTATTCGAACACCCGCGCCAGCAGCGCACCGCCGATTTTCTCGCCAAGACCCTCTGATCCGGATGTGACCCCCATGAGCCCTGCAACGTCTCGTCGCCCCTCGCGCAGCACCCTGCTGGTCATCGCGGTGCTGGTCATCGGCATTGCCGGCATCGTCTATTCACGGGCACGGCAGGCCCCGGAGGCCGTGCCCGCAGCGACCAGCAGCCTGGCCGGTGCCGGCGCGCCAGCGCTGCGGGGGACCGTGGATCCGAAAGCGCAGGCGCTGGTTCCGGCGGACTTCCGCTTCGTGACGCCGGGCACGTTGACGGTCGCGACGCATCCCGGTCAGTTGCCGCTGGCCGACTATGGCGCCGACAGCAAGGAAGTGATCGGCATCGAGCCGGATATCGCACGGCTGGTGGCCGATGCGCTGGGCCTGAAGCTGGTGGTGGTGCCGGTCGCCTGGGCCGACTGGCCGCTGGGACTGGAGTCGGGCAAGTACGACGCAGTGCTGTCCAACGTAACCGTGACCGAAGAGCGCAAAAAGAAGTTCGACTTCTCCAGCTACCGTTATGACCTGCTCGGCATCTATACGCGCACCGACGGGCCCATCCAGAAGATCGAGAAGCCGGCCGATGTCGCTGGCCTGAAGGTGGTGGTCGGTGCCAGCACCAACCAGGACCAGATCCTGCGGCAGTGGGATGCACAGAACATCGCGGCCGGGCTGGAGCCGGTGCAATACCAGTACTTCGATGATTCGGTGGTCGGCCGCCTGGCCGTGATCACCGGCCGGGCCGATGTGTCGTTCGAACCCAACGCCACCGGCGCGTACTCCGCGCGCGATGGCAAGGTGCGGCGCGTTGGCCTGTTTCCGGGCGGTTGGCCGAACGCTGCTGCGATCTCGGTCACCACGCGGAAGGGCAGCGGCCTGGCCGATGCGGTGACCCAGGCGCTCAATACCCAGATCGGCAGCGGCACCTACGCACAGGCACTGGCGCGCTGGAACGTGACCGAGGAAGCCGTGCCGCAGTCGCAGACCAACCCGCCGGGCTTGCCGGATCTCTGACGCCGGGCATGCCCCGGCACCAAGGCTGCTTCTGTAGAGCCGAGCCATGCTCGGCCGCTCTACCAACGCGCCTCCAGCGTCCTGAACGGCTTCGCCAACCGCACACCCTCGGCATCGAAGTCGGAAACGCTACGGCCGTCCACGCGCACCTGCTTCGGTGCCGTGCGCGCGGGCCACCAGACCTTGACGGCCGTGGCGCTGCGCAGCCCTTCGCCGAGCGTCACGGTCAGCGTACCGTCGCGTTGCTGTGCCTGCATCCGCAGCGTGCCGTACGCCGTCGGCAGGCGCTCCACCGCAAGGCCATCGCCGGCCAGCCAGGAGGGCGGCGTGCCCGGCAGCAGTGACAGGGCATCGTCGTCCTCGCGCATCAGCATCCCGAACAGGGTGCGGCCGTATTCGGCACCGATCCAGGTGTGCGGCATGTCGCCCAGGTAGCGCGGAAAACGCAGCCGTGAGTGCACGACTTCGGCCAGCACCTGCCATTGCAGCGGGCGACGGTCGCGCAGCAGGCCCTGCAGCAGTTCGTCGGCCGCTGCGGGCTGGCCCAGATGCACATAGCTCAGGACGTTGCGGATTTCATAAGGGGTGTACGCATACAGCGCACCGGGCTGGTTGCGCTTGCGGACGTCGTCAAGATAGCGGGCAAAGGTGGTGCGCAGCGCATCAGCCGGCAGCACGCTCTGCGCACCGGTGGGATCCAGCGCGATGGAGACGCCGGTCGGGTCGCCATCGCCAAGATCGGCGGAGGAGGGAATGAAATCGATGCCCTTCCACGCCATCGTCGCGCGGATCGAAGCGTGAAGTGCGTCATACAGCGCCTTGTACTGCCCGCGTGCCCAGGTGGCGGTGGCGTGGTCGCCGAGTGATTCAGCCAGCCATGCGCCGTCATGCCAGCCCTTCAGGCCCCAGTAGTCGTCCCAGTAGCTGTGGGTGGGAGAGGGATAGCCCTCGTGGCTGATCGACGGTGCCAGGATGCCGGCAAAGCGTTCCGGCGCCGGTTGATCGGCCTTGTAACCGGGTACCAGCGTGCGCTCACGCAGTTCCTGCAGGAAGCGCAGCGCGGCCTTCACTTTCGGCAGGTACGCACGCACGGACTCAGGGCCACCGTCGAGGCGCGCGACATCGGCCACCAACGCGACGTACTGCCCCTGGCTGTCGTACTCGATGTCCGATCCGAAGCCGGTGTTGACGCTGCCATCGTCATTGAGGATCGGCGACACCAGGCCGTTGGCATGTACCCCGTGTTCGCTGTACCACGCCAGGTAGTCGCGCGCGACCTTGGCTTCGCCCATCCGCAGCAGTACCGCCGAGGTGGCCATGCCGTCGCGGATGAAGGAGCGGTTGTAGTTGCGTGGGCCGGGTTGCATGGCCGGGCCGGTCTGGTTGATCAGCATGTACGCGGCCTGGGCACGCAGCATGTCGACCAGCGATGGATCGGGCAGGCGCAGTCCGACCTGGCCCAAACGTGCCTGCCAGTCGGCGGAGGCTTCGGCGGCCAGCGTCTCGAAGCCGGCATCGGCATCGCGTGGCAGGCGCGCGAGGTCCAGTGCCGGTGGCTCCGGTAGCACCCCCTTGGCGTCGGCCGCCGCCGTGCCCAGCGGGAAGGCGACGACCACGGATTGGCTGGCGCCGGGTGCGAGTGTGATCCGGTAGTCCAGCGCCGCCGCCGCCAGGCCACGCGCATCGGTGGCCTGGCGTGCGCCGGGCAACCGGCCCGAAGCGATGGCGGAGGTGATCTCGGTTTCGCCGTTCGGGCCGAACGGTGCCGCGCCGGAGGCGCTGACCGCCGACAGCGAGTGCAGCAGGGTACGACCATTGACGCGCACGCTCTGGCCGTCGATGGCCACGTCGCGGATCGGCGACAGGCCACCGTTCTGCCACGGCGGGTTCATCTGCATCGGCCGCACCACCAGGCTCAGCGTGCCCTCGACCGGCGTGGTACCGGTATTGCGCAGTCGATGCCGGAGGAAGGTGACGGGCTGGCCGTCGCGCTCGATCGCGAACGCTTCGCTGCGCAGTTCCAGACCGGGTTGCGGCGACCAGGCGGCCGAGGGCATCGGCTTCCAGCCGTCGCGCAGGGCATGCTGCACGGCCTGTTCCGCGGCACCGGCGGCACGCCCATCGGCATTGCGCCAGATCGGCTGCACCAGCGGTGCGCCCTTGAATGCCTCGATGTTGCCGTATTCGTCGAAGATCGACTTCTGCCGTCCGGCATGCACGCCCACGGCCGTCCAGTACGTCTGCTGCATCTGCAACGACGCCGGGAACAAGCCACGCTGCGCGCCGCTGGCGGCGATCTGGTACTGCTTCATCGGCGTCATCACGGCCTTCGGGCCGAGCAGGCGCAGGCGCGTGACCTGTGGCGAGGGCCCGTCGACGATGAGCCGCAGGGCACGCACATCGTGCACCGTATCGCTGGCCAACCAACTCTGGGCATGGCTGGCGGCCTGCGTGTCCTGCGCCAGCGGCTGCCAGCGCCCCTGCGCATCCTGGGCCTGCAGGCGTGCGGCGCCACGCTGGCCCGCCCACTCCACCGCCAGGCCGGTGCCCGGCTGAGCGCGCGGCAGGGTGATTTCAAGCACATGGCTGCCCTTGCCATCGGTAGGGAGGGCGACGCCGCTACCGCCTTGCCACAACGCGGCTGCCTGTGCGCTGTCGAGTCCGTGCACGCGTGCACTGAGCGTGGCGTCCAAGGGTTCCATCTCGAAGATGGAGACCCCCCAGTCCGACGTGCGCTGGGGACTGGCCAGCCTCAGATAGCGCGCCTGGCGCGGTTCGAAGTACAGCGTCTCCACATCGCCCAGCGAGTCGGCCATGGTGTATGCGGTCTGCCACTGCCGGCCGTCCATCGAGGTCTGCAGCGTGTAACCCTCGGGATTGGAGACGTCCCAGGTCAGGCGTGCACCGCCGAGCAGGGCCGGTGCGCCCAGATCGATCTGGAACCAGTGTCCGGGGCTGAAGGCGCCGCCGGTGACCGTCTTCGGGTCGTTGTCGATCAGATGGCCGATGGCCATCGCCGGGACCTGCTGTGATGAGCTGCTGGCCTGCCACTGGCTGCGCGGTGGCAGTGTCTGCGCCTGCGCGGCGGAGGCCATCACGGCCAGCGGCAGCAGAGCGCGCGCGACGTAGCGCAGGCAGGCCCAGGAGGGGCGGAAGCGATCAGCACGCAGCGTCATGTCGACAGCCTTGGAGGTTCGGCCAGGATCGGGCAGGCGCTACGCTAGCAGGGGGTGTAATCGTTTACATGACGCGCTGCAATAGGGGAGAGTGCGGACGCGTGGCGCGGCTCCCTGCAAGGCGTCGCGACAGCCATCGTCCGCAAGGTCACTGCCTGCACGAACCGGCGCCCCGTGACAGCAGCGCCCAGGCAAGCTCAGCGCAGCGCCACCTGTTCCCACCAGCGCGTGCCTGCCTGCGGCGCCTGCATGTCCAGCGCCTCGCCCATCATCGGCGTGGCGATCGGCACATCGTGCGCGGCTGCCAGCGCGGTGATGCGCTCGAAGGGCTGTTGCCAGTCGTGCAGGGCCAGGTCGAAGGTTCCGTTGTGGATCGGCAGCAGCCACTTGCCGCGCAGGTCCAGGTGGGCCTGCAGCGTCTGCTCCGGCTGCATGTGCACGAACGCCCAGCGCGGATCGTATGCGCCGGTTTCGATCATGGTCAGATCGAACGGGCCGTACTTCTCGCCGATGGCCTTGAAGCCATCGAAGTAGCCGGTGTCACCACTGAAGAAGATGCGGAAGTCGCCGTCCTGGATGACCCACGAGGCCCACAGGCTGCGGTCGCTGTCGCCCAGGCCGCGGCCGGAGAAGTGCTGGCCGGGTGTGGCGGTCAGGCGCAGGCCATCGGCTTCGGTCGATTGCCACCAGTCCAGCTGTTCGACCTTGTCCGCGTCCACGCCCCAGGCGATCAACTGATCACCCACACCCAGCGGCGCGATGAAGCGCGTGGTCTTGCCCGCCAGCTGCATCACCGCAGCGTGATCCAGGTGGTCGTAATGGTTGTGCGAGAGGATCACGCCGGCGATCGGCGGCAGCTGTTCGATGCTGATCGGCGGGGCGTGGAAGCGCGCAGGGCCCATCCACTGCACCGGTGACGCCCGTTCGGAGAAGACCGGGTCGGTCAACCAGTACTGGCCGCGCAGCTTCAGCAGGATCGTCGAGTGCCCCAGCCGGAACAGGCTGCGATCCGGCGCGGCTTCCAGCGCGGCACGATCCAGCGCCTGCACCGGTATGGCGCCCGCGGGTACGGTCCCCTTCGGCTTGTTGAACAGGAAGGTCCACCAGATCTCCAGCCCGTTGCGCAGGCCCATCGCCGGCCGCGGCAGTACGTTGTGGAACTTGCCCTCGCGGTATTGCGGGGAGTCGGGGAAGTCGGGGAGGGACCAGGACTTGCAGAAGGTGTAGGCGGTCACGGCGAGGATTCCAAGCAGGAGGACAAGGAGCAGGCGCTTCATGGGTGACGTCCGCAGCGTACACTGCACAGTGTAGTTTCCCGCTGCGGAAAAGTACACTGATCGGTGTAAAATGGGGGTATCCGTTCAGTTATCTGGTGTCGCCATGTCCCGTCCGCCGCAGCGTCTGACCGACCGCAAACGCGAGGCCATCGTGCGCGCGGCGGTGGAGGAATTCCGCACGGCCGGCTATGAAGCCACCAGCATGGACCGGATCGCGGCAGCGGCCGGTGTATCCAAACGCACGGTCTACAACCACTTCCCCAGCAAGGAAGAACTGTTCTCGCTGATTCTGGAGGAACTCTGGGAACGCAGCATGGCCGGCGTCGAGCTGCCCTACCGTGCGGAGCAGCCACTGGAGCCGCAGCTGCTCGCGTTGCTGGAGCAGAAGCTGGAACTGCTGGGTGATGCCAATTTCATCGACCTGGCCCGCGTTGCCATGGCGGAGATCATCCATTCACCCGAACGTGCGCAGGCAATCGTCTGTCGCATGGGCGAGAAGGAGAGTGGGGAAAGCGCCTGGATCCGTGCAGCGATCGCCGATGGCCGGCTGCGTGCGGTCGATCCCGAATTCGCCGCCCATCAGCTGCATGGACTGGTGAAGAGTTTCGCCTTCTGGCCGCAGGTAACGATGGGGCAGGCGCCGCTGGGGGCCGACGAGCGCGCGCGGGTGGCGGCATCGGCGGTCGCCATGTTCCTGGGCCACTACGCGCGCTGACGCCGTGGCAACCGCGTCGGCATGGCTCGCCCGGCCCGCAAGCACAGTGCTGTGACGGACATGTCTGTGCCGTCGATGCGCCATCTGCGATAGTGACGTCGGGTATCAATGCACGATTGCTTCCATGTCATCCGCTTCGGCGCGCCATATCGGCGAAGTCCTGCAACAGTCCTATGGCATCACCACCGCCGCCGTGGTGCCTCGCCCGGTTGGCGCAGACGCCAATGCCAGCGTTTACCGCATCGACGCGCGACGCGGTCAGTGGTGGTTGAAATGCCGCACCTACCAGGTGCAACCGGCGGTCTGGGACACGCTGCATTGGCTGCGGGGCACCCTGGGCATCGAGGAGGTCGTGGCGCCCTGGCCGGCATTGACCGGCGGCGCGTCGGTCCAGCGCTGGGGCCTGCAGTTCACGCTGTTTCCCTACATCGAGGGCCAGTCCGGTTTCGAGGCGCCGCTCAGCCATGCGCAGTGGCTGCGCCTGGGCAACGTGCTGCGCCGGCTGCATGACGCTGAGGTGCCCGAATCGCTGCAACGCGCGCTGCCGAGCCTGCGCCTTGAAGCGGATGCGTTGAACACCGTTGGGCGCTGGCTGCAGCCGGGCGATGCCTTGCCGGTCGCGCAGGATCGGTTGGGCAGCGCATTCCTGGCCGTCTGGGAGCTGCGCCGCGAACGTATCGCCGAGGTCCACCGCCGCGCGTCGGAACTGCACGATGAACTGCGCGACGAACGGCCGCCGCTGCGGTTGTGCCATACCGACCTGCATGCGGGAAACCTGCTGATGGGCAACGAGGGCAACCTGCACCTGATTGATTGGGATGGCCTGTCCCTGGCGCCCCGCGAGCGTGATCTGATGTTTCCCGGCGCGGCGGTGGGTGGACGCTGGGGGCGCGAACGTCCGCTCGGTTTCGTGGAAGGGTATGGCCCGGACCTGGGGGACCCACGCTGGATCGCCTGGTACCGGCACTGGCGGATCCTGCAGGACCTGATCGAGTTCGAACAGGTGCTGCTGGGGGGCGACGCACTGGAGCGCTCGCCGCAGCTGCGCCGTCAGTCGCTGCACTACCTGGGCGAACAGTTCGCGCCGGGCAATGTGTTCGACGCAGCCGAACGCGCGTATCGCGCACTGGATGCGTCGCCGCTGCAGCGTTGACGGTGGATCATTCGGCGGGCTTGGCCGCCGCTGACGCCGCCGCCGTCGCCGCCCGCCGCGACAGCACGGCCTCGCGGTGGGCGATGTAAGCGTTGGCGGCCAGAATGATGCCCGCACCGATGATGGTCCAGCGGTCCACGGTCTCGTTGAACAGCAGCCACCCGCACAGGGTCACCAGCGGCAGCTGCAGGAAGCTGATCGGCGTCAGCGCCGACACTTCTCCCAGGCGCAGCGCACGCGTCCACAGCAGCTGGCCGACCGTGCCCATCACGCCGGTGAGCAGCAGCCACAGCCAGGCCACGCCACTGGGCCAGACCCAGACAAACACTGCCGGAACCAGCGAAAGCGGCACCCAGAAGACGTAGGTATAGAGCACCACGGTATCGGCGCTGTCCACGCGGGTGAGCTGCTTGATCTGGATGGCCACCAGTGAACTCAGCACCGCAGCGGCGACGGCGACCAGGCTGCCAGCGGTGAAGCCGGTGGTGCCCGGCCGCACGATCACCAGCACACCGATGAAACCGACCACCACTGCGGCCCAGCGGCGCACACGCACGGTTTCGCCCAACCACAGCACGGCGGCGATGGTGACGAACAACGGTGTGGAGTACGAGAGCGATACCGCCTGCGCCAGTGGCAGATGGCCCAACGCCCAGAACGCGCACAGCATCGAACCCAGGCCGATCGCACTACGCACGAAGTAGCGTGGCAGCTGCTGGGTCTTCAGCGGCGCATGGCCCGGCCGCAGCAGCATCGGCAGCAATGCCAGCAGGCCGAACGCGTTGCGGAAGAAGGCGACCTCCTGGGTCGGTACGTAACGGGTGGCGTAACGGATCGCCACCGCCATCATGCCGAACGCCAGGGTGCTGCCGAGCATCAGCAGCGCCGCCCGCATCGGGGTGGCGCCGGTGGAAAGGGCGGGGGTGTTCACCACTGTGCGCCGAGCAGGCGGGGCTCCGGTTCGATTGGTACGCCGAATTTCTCCAGCACCGACGCGGAAATGCGCCGCGCCAGCGCAAGCAGCTCGGCCCCGGTGGCGTTGCCATGGTTGACCAGGACCAGCGCATGGCTGGCAGCAACGCCTGCATCGCCCTCACGGAAGCCCTTCCAGCCGCAGGCCTCGATCATCCACGCTGCGGAGACCTTGCGCCGGTCCTCACGATCGGCCGGGAACACCGGCAGGTCCGGGAAATGCTGCAGCAGCACGTCGACCTGCTCCAGGGGCAGGACAGGGTTCTTGAAGAAGCTGCCGGCATTGCCCAGCACCTCCGGATCGGGCAGCTTGCGGCGGCGGATCGCGATGACTGCGTTGGCCACGTCCACGGCACTGGGCAGCTCCACGCCCTGCGCCTGCAGTTCTTCGCGGATGCCGGCATAGTCCATGCGCAGGTCGTGCAGCAAGGGCAGCTTCAGCTCGATGGCGGTGATCAGGTAGCGGTCTGCCTGCTGCTTGAACACGCTGTCGCGGTAGGCGAAGCCACACTGTTCGTTGTCCAGCCGCACCCATACCTGCTCGCGGCAGTCCCAGGCTTCCACTGCCTGGATGAACTCGCCGACCTGTGCGCCATAGGCGCCGATGTTCTGGATCGGCGCTGCACCGGCCGTGCCTGGAATCAGGGCCAGGTTCTCCAACCCGGACAGGCCTTCCTGCAGCGACCACATCACCAGGCCGTGCCAGGGCACGCCGGCACCGGCGCGGATCACCGCATGATCGGCGCGATGCTCCAGGAAACTGATGTCGCGGTTGCCGAACACCAGCATGGTGCCAGGCAGATCGTCGGCGATCAGCACATTGCTGCCGCTGCCCAGTACCAGCAGCGGTCCGCCGGAAACCTCCGGTAGCGCCAGCACTTCCGGCAGCAGCGATGCGTCATGCAGCTCCAGCAGCTGCGCGGCATTGGCACGCACGTGGAAGGTGTTCAGCGCCTGCAGCGGCGCGTTCCGGGTCAGTGTCCAGCGCAGCGGCGCGGCGGTGTCGAGTCCATCCATGGGGGCGCTCACAGCGGCGCCACCGCGCCACGGCTGGGCGCTTCGCGGCGGCGGCGGATCGCCTCCACGCATTCCGATACCAGCGCCGGCCCGCGGAAGATCAGGCCGCTGTAGCACTGCACCAGCGAGGCGCCCGCCGCCATCTTGGCCACTGCGTCGGCGCCGGACAGGATGCCGCCGACACCGACCAGCGGCACCGACTCGGGCAGGCGCGAGCGCAGCCGCCGCAGGACCAGGGTGGACTGTTCCAGGACCGGGGCACCGGACAGACCGCCGGCTTCGTTCGCCAGCGGATCGCCAGCCACCTTGCTGTGGTCGATCGTGGTGTTGGTCGCGATCACGCCGTCCACCTGCAGCTCGCCGAGCACGCGCGCAGCAGCGTCGATGTCGCGCTCGCTGAGGTCAGGCGCCACCTTCACCAGCATCGGTACGCGCCGGCCGTGCCGCGCGGCCAGGTCTTCCTGGCGATCACGCAGCTGGCTGACCAGCTGGCGCAGTGCGGTTTCCTCCTGCAGCTCGCGCAGGCCGGCGGTGTTGGGCGAGGAGATGTTGACGGTGATGTAGTCAGCCAGCGGGTACACCTTGTCGAGGCAGGCCACATAGTCGTCGACGGCCTGCTCGTTGGGGGTGTCCTTGTTCTTGCCGATGTTGATGCCGAGCAGGCCGCGACGGTTGCGCGCGCGCTCGACATTGCGCACCAGTGCATCCACGCCGGCGTTGTTGAAGCCCATGCGATTGATGATGGCGTTGTGCGCCGGCAGCCGGAACAGCCGCGGCGTCGGGTTGCCCGCCTGTGGCCGCGGCGTGATCGTGCCGATCTCGACGAAGCCGAAACCCAGCGCGAACAGCGCATCGATGTGCTCGCCATTCTTGTCCAGGCCGGCCGCCAGGCCGACCGGATTGGGGAATGTCAGCCCGAACACGGTGCTCGGCAGCGGCGCGATGCGTGCGGCCAGCAGCGGCGTGGTGCCGGTGCGGTAGGCCACGTCCAATGCGGACAGGCCGAGGCCGTGGGCGCGCTCGGCGTCGAGCGAGAACAGGAAGGGGCGGGCAAGCGAATACATGCGTCGGTTCAGTCCAGCGTGCCGAGGAAGGCTCGGGTTCGATATTCAAAGGCGACCTGGCCGTTGACCGCGTGGGCCGCGAACAGATCCTGCAGTGCCGCCAGCATCGGCGCATGGCGCGGATGCCCGGGCTGTGGCGCATAGGAGGACGACAGCAGGCGGCCGCGCAGGGCGTCCAGATCCAGATGCTGCACGTTCGGCAGTTCCACCTGGCCGCGCAACCCGGCACCAAACCATGCCTGCATCGTGGCGTCATCCTGGTAGCGTTCGGCCACGGCGGAATAGTCCGTGCCGTAATCGAGCAGCAGCTGCTCATAGCCGACCAGGAACGGGCTGGCATCGAGCAGGCGTGAGTTCCAGTAGATCAGCGCCAGTCCGCCGGCGCGCAGGATGCGCTGCCATTCGACACGGACGGCGTCGGTGTCGAACCAGTGGAAGGCCTGCGCGGCACTGACCAGATCGACGCTGTGCTCTGCCAGGCCGGTGGCCTCGGCACGCCCATCGACGGCCTGGAACAACGGATATGCAGCCAGCCAGCCTTCGGCGGCGGCGCGCATGGCGGCGTTGGGTTCGACCGCGACCACAGGATGGCCGGTGTCGAGGAACAGACGGCTGGAAATGCCGGTACCGGCGCCGATGTCGGCCACCCGTGCATCGTGGCCGACGCCCATCGGTCCATGCAGCCATTCCATCAACGCCGGCGGGTAGTCAGGCCGGTAACGGACATAATCGGCGACGCGGCTGCTGAAGCGTTCGGTGCTGTCGGAGGAGGTCATGGCGGTCAGTTCGACAGTGCGGCGAGCCAGGCCAGGCCACCGAAGAAGAGGATGAAGGCCAGGACTGCCGCCAGGGCGGCTGCCACCATCACCCAGCCCAGCACCAGCCCGGTGACCGCCAGGCCATCGCCTTCGAGTTCATGCGGGCGGCGGCGGATCTCGGCGCGGGCCATGTGGCCGGTGACGATGGCGACGATGCTGGCCACGAAGGGCAGGACAGTCCAGGCGGCAATGCCCATGACCAGGCTGACCACGGCCAGGGCGCTTGTCTGTCGGGGTGCCACGCTCATCGGGTCCTCCTTGCAGTACGCACATGATAGTGCCTCCGTCCGGGCAATCCCATGGGCAGTGCCCGGCCCGAGCGGTTCAGCCCATCAGTACCTGGCCACCATCGACGTTCAGCACGTGACCGGTGATCCAGCGCGCCAGCGGCGAGCACAGGAACAGCGCGGCATCGGCAATCTCGCGTGGCTGGCCGAAGCGGCCGAACGGAATTCTTGCCAGGGTGCCGTGATACAGCGCCGGGTCGCTGGTTTTGCGCCGGTCCCACAGACCGTCGGCAAACTCGATGGAGCCCGGGGCGATGGCGTTGACCCGGATCCGGTCCGGTGCCAGTGCCAGCGCCTGCGACGTGGTGTAGTGCGAAAGAGCGGCCTTGGCAGCCGCATAGGGAGCGCCCCCCGGCCGGGGTTGCTGCGCGGCGATCGAGGAGAGATTGAGGATGCAGGCGTCGCTCGATTCGCGCAGCCAGGGCACGGCGAGCCGCGAGGCCCGCACCGCGGCCATCAGGTCGACCTGCAGGCTGGCGGCCCAGCCGTCTTCATCGTCTGCCATGCCGTAACCGGTGGCATTGTTGACCAGCACGTCGATGCCGCCCAGGGACGCTGCGGCCGCATGCAGCCAGGCGTCGATCTGGCCGGGGTCGGCCAGGTCGGCGGCAAAGGCGTGCAGTGATGCCCCCTGGGCCGCTGCGTTGGCCAGCAGGGCGTCGAGCCCCGCCTGACCACGTGCGCAGACCGAGACATGGGCGCCGGCCGCAGCGAAGGCCAGGGCCATCTCACGGCCGATGCCTTTGCTGCCGCCGGCAACCAGCACCCGGCGGCCGCTGAAGTCGAGGATTGGAGCCCCCGCCGGGGCCCCACTCTCGGCGACGTCCGGGCCGGGATGCATCACAGGTCGAACTTGATGCCCTGGGCCAGCGGCAGCGAATCGGAGTAGTTGATGGTGTTGGTCTGCCGGCGCATGTAGACCTTCCATGCGTCCGAGCCCGACTCGCGGCCACCACCGGTGTCCTTCTCGCCACCGAACGCGCCACCGATCTCCGCACCGGAGGTGCCGATGTTGATGTTGGCGATGCCGCAATCCGAGCCCGCAGCCGACAGGAAGCGTTCGGCGGTCTTCAGATTCTGGGTGAAGATCGACGAGGACAGGCCCTGCGGTACCCCGTTCTGCATGTCGATGGCTTCGTCGATGCTGTCGTAGGGCATCACGTACAGGATCGGCGCGAAGGTCTCGTGCTGGACCACGGCATCACTGTTCTTCAGGCCGCTGACAATGGCCGGCAGCACGAAGTTGCCGGCGCGGTCGATGCGGGTGCCACCGGTCTCGATGGTGCCGCCGGCGGCCTTGGCCTGGGCAATTGCATCGAGGAACTGCTGCACGGCACCTTCGCTGTTCAGCGGACCCATCAGGTTGGCGGCATCGGTCGGGTCGCCGATCTTGCCTTCCACCTGCTTGTACGCCTTGACCAGCGTGGCCAGCACGTCGGCGTAGATCGAGCGGTGCACGATCAGGCGGCGGGTGGTGGTGCAGCGCTGGCCGGCCGTACCGACGGCGCCGAACACGATCCCCGGCACAGCCAGCTTCAGGTCGGCGGTCTCGTCGAGGATGATGGCATTGTTGCCACCCAGTTCCAGCAGGCAGCGGCCCAGGCGGCGCGCCACCTTTTCATTGACGGTGCGGCCGACCTGGGTGGAGCCGGTGAAGCTGATCAGCGGCACGCGACGATCATCAACCAGCTTTTCCGACAGCGCGGTGCCGGCATCGTTGACCAGGTAGAAAATGTCCGGGAAGCCGGCTTCGCGCAGCGCGTCGTTGCAGATCTTCATCGAGGCGATGGCGGTCAGCGGCGTCTTGTTGGACGGCTTCCAGATGCACACGTCGCCGCAGATCGCCGCCAGGAATGCATTCCAGCTCCACACCGCGACCGGGAAGTTGAAGGCTGAAATGATGCCGACCAGGCCCAGCGGGTGGTACTGCTCGTACATGCGGTGGCCGGGGCGCTCCGAGTGCATCGTGTAGCCATACAGCATGCGGCTCTGGCCGACGGCGAAGTCGGCGATGTCGATCATCTCCTGCACCTCGCCATCGCCTTCCGGCTTGCTCTTGCCCATCTCCAGGGCAACCAGCGAGCCCAGCGCGTCCTTGTGCCTGCGCAGCGCCTCGCCGCACAGGCGCACGGCTTCGCCACGGCGCGGGGCAGGGGTGGTGCGCCACTGCTTGAACGCTTCCTGGGCGCGGGCGATCACCGTTTCGTATTCAGTCTCGGTGGTCGCACGCACCTGTGCGATCGGCTCGCCCGTGGTCGGGTTGACCGGGGTGATCAGCTCACCGCTGGCAGCGCTCGACCACTCCCCGTTGCCCAGGTACGTGCCAGCGTTGATCGCGTCCAGGCCAAGGGACTTGAGCAGCTCGGAAGACATGCAGACTCCTGTGTTTCGTTACGTTGTTTGGCGTCATCGCGGGCGGGTGGGGGGCGATGAACAGAACCGCCGATGGTAGCAGAGGGCGATGAGCGGCCTTGGTGCAGTGCAGGGTGCCAGGCCTGGCGGACGTGCTGGGACGGGACGTCCCGGGGGGGCGCCAATCGGGTTGATCCTTCGGGGCGTGATGGGATGATTCCGTGCATCAAACGTCAATTTCTGGACGCTGTCGGACGTAGTGCGAATCATTTTGACGCATTTTGAAATATAAAAAAATAGGAATAGTTCTAATGACTTAGGGTGGGTCGGGCGGGTGAATGGGCGCGCGACGGGCTGCCGCTTCCTACCAATTGCCTTTCACATCATCCACAATCACGTTCGACTTATTGACGCAATTCCGTCTGTTCGCACCGGCTTGGGGAGGCCTGGTATGCGACAGCCATCACAATTGTAGTGCTGGATCGGAAAACAGCTTGGAGAAGTGCAGTGCTACATGGATCGGTAGATGACCTCCCCGCAGAGCGTGCCGATGCCGGCCGCCGCCGGGTCGAAGCCCGGGCGGCCCTGGAACTGGGGCTTCGCCTCGGAGACCTGTTGCTCCTGCCCGGCATGGCTGCATTGGCCCACGTCGTGTGCTACGGCACGCCGGCGCCCAACCAGTCCCAGCGCATCGTCTTCGGTGCGGTGATTCTCAGCGCCATCGTCTGCTTCTCCATCGCGCCGGTCTACCGCAACTGGCGCCTGCGTGGCCTGCTGGCCGACCTCTGGCTGCTGCTGCTGGCCTGGTCCGGCAGCTTCGCCCTGTTCTCGCTGTATGCCGTGCTGGTGGGGCTGGCCGATGCCGTTCCGTCGCGCTGGCTGGTGGGCTGGTACATTGGCGGCCTGGCCTCGATGGCGGGGCTGCGCGTACTCCTTCGTGTCCAGCTGCACCGGTTGCGTTCGCGTGGACTGGATCATGAGCGGATCCTGCTGGTCGGGCTCCGGGCCCCGGCGCTCAGGCTGCATCGCCTGCTGCGCGGCAAGCCGGAGATGGGCAAGGAAGTGATCGGCTACTTCACCAGCAAGGGCGACATCGCCACCCGGCGTGGCGGCGATGCCCCGCAGCGCCTGGGCGCACTGGATGATGTGCCGCGCTACCTGGATGCGCACCGGGGGGAGTTCGACCAGGTCTGGGTGTCCCTGCCGCTGGGGGATACCGCGCCCATCCGTGACATGCTCAAGCAGATCGAGCGGTTCCCGGTGCCGATCCGCCTCATTCCCGATACCACGGGCCTGGGGGCACTGAACCCGGGCGTGCACCAGGTGGGCGATGTGCCGATGATCGGCGTTCGCCAGGGCCTGGTGGACCACAACTTCCGTCTGTTCAAGCGCATCGAGGACATCCTCGTGGCCGGCGTTGCGGTCGTCCTGCTGGCGCCGCTTTTCGTGGTGCTGGCGATCGGCGTGAAGATCAGTTCACCCGGCCCGATCCTGTTCCGCCAGCGCCGCCACGGTCTGGGCGGGAAGGAGTTCTGGATGCTGAAGTTCCGCTCCATGCGCGTGCATGAGGAAGGGACGGGGCAGATCACGCAGGCGACCCGGGGCGACCCGCGGGTGACCCGGTTCGGTGCCTTCCTGCGGCGCAGCAGCCTGGATGAGCTGCCCCAGTTCTTCAACGTGCTGGGTGGCAGCATGTCGGTGGTGGGCCCGCGTCCGCATGCGATCCAGCACAACAATCACTATGAACGCGTGATCGAACGCTATATGCACCGCCATTACGTCAAGCCGGGCATCACCGGCTGGGCGCAGGTGCACGGGCTGCGGGGCGAGACGCCGGAACTGCGGTCGATGAAGAAGCGCGTGCAGTACGACATCGACTACATCCGTCGCTGGAGCCCGACCCTGGATGTGCGGATCATTGCGTTGACGGCGCTGAAGGTTCTCGGGCAGAAGTCGGCTTATTGACCCTGCAGAACTCCGAACTGCGACGTAATTCCATGAATTGCATGGCTATTTTCTCGCCAGCAGCGGCGCTGTAAGGTAATCTGTGCAGCTGTCAGCGCTCCGCCCGTTTCGCGGCGGGGCCTGCATGGAATGCCACAGGATCCAGGTCAGTGTTCAATAACGTACTTTTTGTTTGCGTCGGCAATATCTGCCGCAGTCCCTCGGCTGAAGTGATGCTTCGACGGGCGGTTCAGGGCAGAGGCATCCAGGTGTCTTCCGCAGGTCTGGGAGCACTCGTCGGGCATGGTATCGACGCCACTGCCCAGGCGCTGCTGGTGGAGCAGGGCATGGATGGGCTGGCTCACCGCGCACGCCAGATCGATGATGCGATCCTTGGGGCGGCCGATCTGGTGCTGGCCATGGAGCGTAAGCACATTCACCGCATCACCGAGATTGCGCCGCAGGCGTCGGGCAAGACCTTCCTGCTGGGCAAGTGGCAGCAGGACCGGGAAATCCCCGATCCCTATCGCCAGCAGCGTCCTGCTTTCGAGCATGTCTACAGATTGATGGCCGAAGGCATCGAAAGCTGGGTGCGGTACCTGTAGGTCTTCACCGGGCGAACGTGCAGCAGGTCAATCGTCGATCGAGCGGATGTTGTCGTAGAAGAATCGCTCGTCGCGATCGCCGGTGATGTTGTACAGCGAATATTTGCGGCTGAGCATCGCGCCACCGTCGCGGATCAGGGGATTCCAGTTGAACGCGGCTCGTCCGCGTGTCGACCGTGGCAGGAATCCGTCCAGCGGGACGCTTATGTAGATTCCCTTGTCGAAGCTGCCTTCGCCGAAATCGCGTGCGGAAACGTTGGTCTTCGTTGCATAGGCACCCATCGTGACGCCATTGTCGAAGACGCGGGCGACGTCCAGGGTTGCGCCCCTGTCCCCGGCCAGATACTGGCCGACGGACAGCGAGCCGACGATGCGCTCGCGGGCGTCGAAACTGTAGTAGAAGGTGGCGTGCCCGGTCGTGACCTTGTAGTCGCGCAGATCCCAGCGCTGATCGAAGTCGCGTTGCTGCACGCGATTCAGGTTCGCGCTGACGGCCCATCGCTCACCGCCGGGACGATACAGCAGTTCACCGCCTACGCCGGCATACATCCACTCCAGATAACCCGCGTACGCGATGCCATAGAGATCGCGGCCCAGGCGCCCAGCCACATTGAACTGCAGATTTGGCAACACCACGTCCGAGTCCACCATGTACCTGCGCAGATCGGTGCGCACGCGCGGGAGTCGACTTGGGGCGTTGTACTTGAACTTGTCGTAATTGTTGATCAGGTTGGCGCTGACGGTTCCTGTAAGCCACATGTTGGGGCGTACGAACAGGCTTCCGGAATAATTGGCGGCAATCTGGTAAAGGATGAAACCATCCGGGCCACCGAGATTCTGTCGGTAGCCGATGTTGAAGCCGCCGCCATAGGGGCGTGTCCTGGGTTCATACAACGTCTGGCGAGTGACGTCGTCGGGAGACTGCACCTCGGTGCTGCGACGTAGCACGTCCTCGCTGACCCGACCATCCAGATAGCCCACGAGGGCACTGCGGGAGACGGACGTGTCCACGATGGGCATTCCCAGTCGCGTTGTCCGCAGCGTGAACCACTCGTACTCATCGCCCGTCGCATTGGCCAGGATGCGGCCGGCGCGTCCCAGGCCCTTGGCGTTGTGGAGGTATCGGTTCTGGTAGCCGTCCACGTAGAGCTCATCGCCGCGACGGGAGATGCGCTCGACCCGGAAGCCTGCATTCCGGGTGAGGTCGGCGCTGATGGCAGCCCAGTCCGGGCCGCCTTCTGCTGTCGTGGCGCCGGCGTCGGGCGCTGCGGTCGCCGCAACCGCGGCTGCCTGCGGGTCGCGAGGCACGATCCGTTGTGGCGGGGGATCGAAAGGCTTGGGCGCAGACACGGCATGGCCGGGATTGCCGCGCCAGGTCAGCGAGAACATCGCCGCGTCACCGCGTTCCCACGCGGCGGTGAGTTCCACGTTGCGGTTGGGGACGTAGACCAGCCCCACGTTGATGGGGGTGCGCTGTTCCAGATTGTTCCCGCGCGGCTCACGGCGGTAGTCGTTACCGTCGTACTCGACCTTGACCAGCAGCGAATCCAGCGGTGTCTGATAGGTGATGCCGCCAAAGACGCCGACCGGGCCCTTGAACATGTTGTCCAGACCAAAGCGACCGGCGTCGTTGATGTTGCTGCCCGCGATGGGGCGTCGATTCTTGAATCGATCGTCGATCGCTCCCAGCGGATTGGCGAAATCGCCGCGGTTGCCGATGTAGCCGGTCGCAAGGCCGATGGAGGCGTCGATGGGCCCCAGATTCTTGCTGGCAACCAGATATTCGCTGGAGAAGAAGCCGGTACCACCGAGGTCGCGTACACCGAAGGCAAGCTCCGGCAGCCATCGTGACTCCTGCCAGAGCCGCAGCTTGAAGTCGATCGATTTGTCCTTGTAGTTCTGGTCTCCCGCGATGTTCGGACCATAGCGGATGTTGGACACGTTGATGTAGCGGAACGTGCTCTCAAGCCAGGGGAACGGTTGCAGCGTGAGGTTGTAGCGGCTGTACGGGGAATTGTGCGAGGCCGTGAAGCTGAGGTCGCCGTCGGGCGCCATGCGTGCCGTCGGTGTCTGCAGGAGGCCGATGCCGCCCCATTCGTTGGCGGTCGGCGGAGGGGCTTCCTGCGCCTGCAACGCGGCACTCAGTGACAGGGCGAGCGCGGTCAGCGCAAAGCGGGCTGGGCGCGGCACGCGTGCACGCTGGGGAATGTCGGTCATTACGGGCTGACAGGCTGGGTGGCGATGAAGGTGGCAACGTCGTTGTTGAATGCCGGGTCGATGGATTTCAGCACCGATTCGCGCAGCGGAACATAGATCGAACCGCCAGGGGCGACCGCCTGGGGATCCGCGCGGTTCCAGAGCGCGATGCCCTGCTTCTGAACCCGGCCATCGGGTTGCACGATATAGAGCGAGTCGGGATCGGCGGCCGCGCTGGGTGGGCAGTCACGCAGATAGTCCCGCGCATCGCGCTGCGGGGAGTGGCGGACAGTACAGCTGGTTCGCACCGCGCCGAGGACCGTGATGTGATCAGGTCGCACGGGAATGCGGAGGAGATCGCCGGCCATGAGCACCGGATTGCTCTGCGGCTGCACCTGCATCAGGCGTGGCGAGATCACCGTCGGTACACGTCCGGTTGCAGCGTGCGCCTGCACCCATTGCTGGAGGGCCGCCGCGGTTTCGACGACGGCCGGATCCGCGTTGAGCTGAAGCTGCGTCAGGCCATGCAGGATTCCGGCACGCAGTCGGACCTGTTCAACGAGCGCCTGGCGGCGAAGATAGCTGCTGCCGAGCAGATAGGCGTCGGCCGCAGGCTGGGCCTGGACGACCACATCGGCCAGTCGCCGCTCCGGCTGGATGGCCTGGTCACCGGGATGGGCGACCGCACCCTCGACGCGCACGGTAGACGGTGCCTGCGCCAAGCACAGTGACGGTAGTGCCGACAGCATCAGGCAGAGAATTCGAGTGTTCATGCCTGTCATCCCTTCGGGGCACGGTAGGGCTTGAGCTGGGTGAGTTCCACGACGTACCCGGGGGCAAGATGCTGCCGGCTCTTCCAGATGAATCCGGTCGCCGGGTCCGCCCAGTAGATGTTCTGCGCGTCCATTCCACCGCCCTGGAGATGCTCGACGAATCGCTGCAGGGTGCGGGTGCGGCCGAGAATCCTGACCTCCTCGGTGGCGCCGGGTGTCAGCGTGCCGGTGACGACAACGCCGAGCTGATACGACGACATCCAGTCGTATTGGCGTTGCACCTGTGCCGGTCCGCTTAACGACGTCAGGCGGTCGAAGGGGGACGCGCCGATGATCCGCGTCTGCAACTGACGTCCCAGCCCGCTTGAGCCCAGCAGCACGCCGTTGCCGTCCAGCTCGATCACGGCATGCGTGCCGGCGTACCACTGCTGCCGGCCACCATCAACGTAGCCAAGAACGGCCACCGCGGTCAGGTCACGTGTCTCGACCAGCACCTGCGGGAAGCGATTTGCCGCCACGGTAGCGGGGCTGACCTCAACGGGCTTGTGCAGCAACAGCCGGAAGCTGTCCGCCGTTGCCCGGCTGCCGGTGGTGCAACCGGCAAGCACGAGCGCCACGGCGATCAACGCCATGCGCAATAGACGGCCTGAAGTGCGTCGGAATGAACGCACCGAGGCTGCTCCCGTGCGCGCCATGTCAGTTGTCCCTGACTTCGGTTCCGGTGCGCGCGGCCGTGTAGAGGATATTGGTGAAGGGCAGCAGCTGGTTGACGAAGCGGTTCCAGCGGCTCACACCTGCGGCGCCGACAAACACCACGTCCCCGGGCTGCAGCTTGAACTGGCTGCCAACGGCAAATGCTGTTGGTGAGCGTGCTTCCAGCTGATAGATCACCGAAGGCTCCTGCTGCAGATCGGTGCTGCCGCGGATGACGTACACCGCATTGCCATTGGCCGTCTGCTGCAGCAGCCCGCGTGCACGACCGAGCGCCTGGTTCAATGTGACGTCGCCAGTCCGGAAGCTGTACGCGCCTGGCAGGTTGACCTCGCCAACGACGAAGACCTCCTTGCGATCCAGATAGGGGATATAAATTGAATCGCCATCCTTCAGGAACAGCTGGCGCCCACCATGTTCCTTGGCCAGACTTTCAAGGTTGATGGTGTAGCTCACTCCGTCGCGGCTGAACTGGATGCCGGAAAGATCCGCCTGGGCCGCGTTCAGTCCGGCCTGGCTGATGGCATCGGTCAGGGTAAGCGGCGAGGTACCCAGTGGGACGGGCGAGGACCGCTCGGCCGCGCCGGTGACCCACACCCGCTGGCTGCCGTAGTTGAGGACCGACACATCCACCTGCGGCGATTCCACGTACTGCGCGAGTCGCCGGCTGATTTCCTCACGGATCTCAGACGGGGTCTTGCCCGCCGCCTTGACCTTCCCGATGTAGGGGTAGAACAGCGTGCCATCGCTCTGCACCAGACGACCGGCGAGCGCGCCCTGTTGTTGGGAGCCGGCGGGTACGGTGAGTTCAGGGTGATCCCAGACCGTCACGTAGAGGATGTCACCGATGCCGACCTGGTAAGGGGAAGGCTGGTAATCGAAAAGCTCGGCAGGAAGCGTCTGTTCGTTGCGAGCTGCATGCTCCTGGGCGATCAGCTTGGAGGTGATGGTGACGATTTCCAGTCGGCCATCGTCGCTGCTCTGCGAAGTGACATCACTTCGGCGCAGGTGCTGACCTGGCGCGAATGCGCAGCCGGAAACGGCCAGCACAGTGAGTGCAGTGGCGAGAATACGGAGAGGCTTCATGTTCATGTGGTGGGTTTCCGACAGGCATAAAAAACCCCCGCCGTGCATTGCCCGGCGAGGGCTTGCTCGAACAGCAGGGCGAATCAGCCGCCGGTGCCGCCGGTCCCGCCAGTGCCACCCGTACCGCCGGTGCCTGGGCCGCCCGGACCCGGACCACCGGGTTCGCCGCCACCATTGTCGTCGCTGCCGCTGCTGCTGTCGCCACCGATGCTGTAAGCCACAGCTGCGGCTGCAATGCCGACTACAGTGGTGCCAAAAATGGCAGCGTTCGAATAGCCAGCGGCTTCAGCGCCGGCGGTCACTTCGGCAGCCGGGGTCTCGGCGTCAGTGGTTGCCTGCGCGTCCTGCGCGAAGGCCATCATCGGGGAGGCGGAGAATGCCGCCAGGGCCAGAACGGCGATCGTCTTCTTGAACATGGGAGAGGCACCTACTCCGTTAGGGAAAATTTCACCCCAATCTTGCGGCGGAAGGCCCGCAGTGTCAAGCGCCGGGTTCAGTTCCCGAGGTCATGCCGCTCATGCGTGCTGCTTCGCCCCGACAGCAGCTTGGCGGCGTCCCTGATGAGATCGTGTGTCCGAAGATCCGAAATGGCCGCCGGAACCACCAGCCCCGTCACGCAGGCCAGCAACAGCACCCGGACTTTCGGCCGCGAGTGGGCGACCGATCTCCCCAGCACCGCGCAGCTTGCAGCCAGGCCCAGAGCCAGGCCGGAGATGACCTCCGATGTCGAATGCGCCTGAATAGGCAGTCGCGAATACCCGATTGCACCGGCCAGCAGAGAGCCTGCAGCGAACCAGCGAAGGTCCCTGCGTTCGCCAGTGCTCACCGTCAGCCATAGAGCCACCGGGTACACCACGCTGGACATCGCGGCGTGCCCGGAAATGCCGGTGAAGTCCAGGCGTCGGATGCCGATCCCCCAACCCATGAACGCCAGCTTCGACGCCACTGTCAGCCCGGCGGTCACGGCGATGGCGACGGCCCAGCGTCGCCTCAAGGACGATTCGCTTCGCGGCAATGCCAGCAGCAGCACCATGGCCATGGGCAGCAGCCAGCGGCTGTCGCCCAAATTGGAGAGGAAAAGCCAGAACTCGGACATCCGGTGGGACTGATGTGGGGGCGGCCAGCATACCTGCCGCCGATGGCGCGGCGATCGTCGGTGGCTTGGTCCATTCAGCTGGACGCGGTATGCTTTACCGCTTGCGCAAGGCCCCGTAGCTCAGCTGGATAGAGCGTCCCCCTCCTAAGGGGAAGGTCGCCCGTTCGAATCGGGCCGGGGTCACCATCGGTCAATTGCCCGCAGATGATCAGGCGGGTACCGCTTCTGCTTGCGGCGTGCTGTCTTCGCTGCGGCGTGCTTGCCACCCGCCACAGTGCGTTGGAAAAGGGCGTGCGGCGGCCTGGTCTGCCTTCCGCCAGGCTCACCTAGGGGCGATCCAGGTCCTCTGGCAACAGGCCAGCGAGTGCGAGTATTCGATCGTGCCTGATCTGCTGCACCCAGTGGCCCCAGGCATCCGCCGCCGTCAAGACATCGATCGAGCCGCAGGCGGGACACCTCAGTTGCACACCCCCGTGCACATCGGTGAGCCCGCACCCATGCGACATCCGTGATTCGTCCCCACATGACTTGCACTTGGCCTGCACGGAATCCAGCCGTTCGATGGTGGCATCCAGGCGCAGCAAAGGGCGGATCCGCAGGATCCGGAATGCAACAGGAGTGGTCATGTGTCTTGCCGGTCAGGGGCTGGACACGGAGGCGAGGAATTTCGCGCCGAAGAGAAGCCGAATGCAGTGACCATACAGCATGAACTGTTAAGACTCTCGTTCTTGACAGCCCTTATTTCGTTCTGGTGAGGGCCGAGGGTTCGCGAGAGGGGCGGGGAGCCTGAACATCCAGTCAGGTAAGCAAGCCGTTTTCACACAAGGCTAACTGCTCAGCGCCCAGTTTCACTGCAGCGTGACGGGTCGGCAGGGGGACTCGTGGCAGGCCTTGAGCCTGCCGTGCGCAGCGCTTCCCCCATGACCAGCAGGATCCGAATGAATCGCAATGCCGTGACGTCCGTTGGCGTCGGACCGGGCGCCGTCCCCCTGTGCTGCCGGGTGGGCCATGCCGTCTTCCCTGGACGCGCACGCCGCCCCGCCTTCCCGATCATCCCCCCGGCGGCCGGGTGATGGGGCGTTTCCAGTACGCCTTCCGCAAGGCGCGGGGCTGGCAGGCCTCCCTGGTCGCCGCCGCGTGGGCAGCGCTGCGCTATACCGTCAGCGGGGATACCGGCTACTTCCGTTCCCACGGCGGCTGGCGAAGATCACGGATCAGCCGGAAACCGGGCGAGGCCGACTCTCTGGATGACTGAGTCCGCGGGTGATTCTTGCCGGAAACGCATAGCAGTCTGCGGGCTGCATGGGTTTGCCGGGCCTACAGTGGCCCCCAATGCCGGGAGGGGTACCCGGCCACCTGCACGCCTTCGGTCCAGACGGGAGTCGCCATGCACCTGCTGATCGCCCTTGGCAAAGTGGCCGCGGTGTTCGCCTGCGTGCTCGGAATTCTTGAAATCTGCAGCCGGGTTCACCGTCGGCGCAGGGGCCGCAGCAGGCGTGCGGACAGGGAAAAACTCCCCTGACGCACTTGGCGAGGCTCAGTCCTGCCTGAGCAGCTCCACCAGTTGCCGCAGCCGATAGGGTTTGGGCAGGAACTCGACCTGTTCGGGCAGGGGAGGCAGCTGCGAACGCGCATAGCCGGAGGAGAGGATCATGCGGGCGTGCGGCTGGTCGCGCGCGACGTGTTCGCTCAGTTCAATGCCGGACATGCCATTGGGCATGCTGACGTCGCTGAACACCACGTCGAAGCGGGTATCGCCGCGCAGCAGGGCCACTGCTTCATGACCGTCGGCCGTGGTCGACACGTCGATGCCGAAATCGCGCAGGGCCAGCCCTATCATTTCGCGCAGGTCGGTCTGGTCCTCCACCATCAGCACGCGGATCGGATCATCGGTCATGGGGCGGGTTCCTCTAGTGCGGGTAACAGCAGGCTGACTGTGGTGCCGACGCCTGGCGTGGTGGAGACATCGACGAAGCCGCCGCTCTGGGTGGTGAATCCGAACACCTGGCTCAGGCCCAGTCCGCTGCCTTTGCCGATGTCCTTGGTGGTGAAGAAAGGCTCTGTCGCGCGTTCCGCCACATCGACGGGCATGCCACGCCCCTGGTCACGCACGCTCACCGTCACGTATCGGCGCTGCTGGCCAGCCTCTCCATCCGGATCAAGGCGATGCTCCAGTGCGGTGGCGATCAGCACGTGGCCGCCATCGGCCGTGGCTTCGACAGCGTTCGCGACCAGGTTCGCCAGGGCGGTCTGCAGCTGCAGCGCGTCGGTGCACACCGGCGGCAGATCGTGAGCCAGTTCCGTGCCCAGCAGTGTACCCGAGGCATGCGCGCGCCGCAGGCCCGGCAAGGACTCGACGATCAGTTCGTTGACGTCCACCGGTTCACGGATCAGGGTCTGCCCGGTGCTGAAGGCAAGCAACTGGCGGGTCAACAATGCGCCGCGGTCGGTCGCGGTCTGTGCAGTGGAAAGCAGTTCGTGGGCCCGCGGATCACTGCCCACGCGCAGCGCCAGCAGATCCAGTGCGTTGCCGATGGTGGTCAACAGATTATTGAATTCATGCGAGAGCCCACGACTCAGCCGGCCGACCGTCTCGAACTGCTGGGTCTGCCGGAGTGCACGCTGTGCGTCACGCAGCAGGCGCTGCGCCTGCCACTGTTCGGTGATGTCGCGGGTGATCTTGACGTAGCCGAGCAGCTCGCCGTTCTCCAGGACCGGCTCGATCACGATGCTGGCGCGGAACGAGGCACCGTCGCGCCGGACGCGCCAGCCTTCGGCGGAGCAATGACCCTGCTGCGCGGCCAGCCGGAGCAGGCGCTGCGGCTCGCCGGCTTCGCGGTCTGCAGGCAGGTAGAAGCGTCCGAAGTGGGTGCCGATGACCTCGTCGGCTGCATACCCCTTGATGCGTTCGGCCCCGGGGTTCCAGCTGCAGACGATGCCCTCGGGATCGAGCAGATACAGCGCATGGTCCCGCACGCTGTCTATCAGCAGGCGCAGCTGTTGGGAAGTGTCCGTCAGAGCGGACCTCGTAGAAGCGGGTGCGTCCACGTGGAAATGAGCATTACCCCTGTGAGGGCCGGAAAGCTAGGCACTGCAGTGTGAAGGATGTGTGCAGGGATTGCCCGTGCCATTGGTCGTATGCGGCTGAATACGACACGGGGTACCATCACGCACTTCTTTGCCTTCTGGAATCGCCCCGTATGCGTCCCGGTGCAACCTCGCGCGACCGCTGGATATGGATGACTGCCGCCGCATTGCTGGCCGCAACCATCGCGTTGGAACTTGTCGTGCCTCTGGGTTATGCGGTGTGGCTGGCCTACTTCCTGGCCGTTGGCGTGACGGTGTTCCAGCGGAGTGCACGCGCACCGTTCGTGGTCGCGGTGCTGGCCTGCGCGCTGCTGATGGTGGGCTATCACATTGCCCCGGCAAGCACGAATTCGGCGTTCTCGCTGGTGAATCGCACCATCGGCGGTGCGGCCTTCCTGATGATCGCGCTGATCGTGTCCCGCGCCATCCAGGCGCGCCGGCAGGCCATGCGCGCCCTGTGGCTGCAGGAGGCGGAGAACGCCGTGGCCATGAGCCTGCGGGGAGACCTGGGGCCGGAGCAGATCGCCGAGGCGGCGGCGACCAGCCTGGCCTCGCAGCTGCAGGCCGATGTCGGCGCCGTGTACCGGCTTGAGGGCGGCCGCCTGCAATTGACGGGCGGACTGGCGTTGCCGGCCGGCATGCCGGCGTCGCTGGCACTGCAGGAGGGGCTGGCCGGACAGGTCGCGCGCGACCTGCGCACCCGCCACCTGCAGGGCGATGAGGCCTCGGTACTTGAACTCCAGAGCAGCCTGGGGCGGGTTCCGGTGCGTGAGCGGATCCTTGCACCGATCACCAGTGACGGTGCCGTGGTCGGCATCGTCGAGCTGGGTCGATCCAGCGTCGGCGAACAGCGTGATCTGGACCGCGAACTGCTGGAGCGCTGTGGCGACACCATCGGCATGGCCCTGCGGGCGTCGCTGCTGCGCGCGCAGCTGGTCGTGCTGCTGGAGGAGTCGCAGCGCCAGGGAGAGGAGCTGCAGGCCCAGCAGGAAGAACTGCGCGTGGCCAACGAGGAGCTGGAAGAGCAGAGCCGCAGCCTGCTGCAGTCGCAGACCCATCTGGAACAGCAGCAGGCCGAACTGGAGCAGAGCAACGTACAGCTTGAGGAGCGCACGCACGAGCTGGAGGCGCAGAAGCAGGCCCTGCTGGTTGCGCAGAGCCAGCTGGTGCGCAACAGCAACGAGCTGGCGGCGACGTCGCGCTACAAGTCCGAGTTCCTGGCCAACATGTCGCACGAGCTGCGTACGCCGCTGAACAGCTCGTTGATCCTGGCCAAGCTGCTGGCCGACAACAAGGACGGTACGCTCACCGAAGAGCAGGTGAAGTACGCACGGGCAATCCTGTCGTCGAACAACGATCTGCTGGCGCTGATCAATGACATTCTCGACCTGTCGCGCATCGAAGCCGGGCATGTCGAACTGAGCGATGAAGTGGTCGCGGTCGACAGCGCGCTGCAGCGGCTGCGCGAGACCTTCGATCCGATCGCGCGGCAGAAGGGGCTTGCCCTGGAGATCAGCGCCGATGCGCTGGCGCCGGGTCAGCTGGTGGTGGACAGCCAGCGCCTGCAGCAGATTCTGAAGAACCTTCTGGCCAATGCACTGAAGTTCACCGAGCACGGCAAGGTCAGCCTGCAGGTGCGTCCCGGCGGCAGTGGCCGCATCCGCTTCGAGGTCTGTGATACGGGCATCGGCATCGCGCGCGAGCAGTTGCAGGTGATCTTCGAGGCTTTCCGCCAGGCTGATGGCAGTACCCGCCGGCGCTATGGCGGCACCGGGTTGGGCCTGTCGATCTCGCGCGACCTGGCTGCCCGCATGGGCGGTGAAATCCAGGTGGACAGCGAACCGGGGCGTGGCAGCTGCTTCGTGCTGGAGCTTCCGCTGCAGGGCGCCCCCGTGTCCGCGCCGGAGCCGGGAGCGGAGCCCGCCCACGTGGCCACTCCGGCAGCGCGTCCGGTGGTTGCACAGATGGCGCCCACTGCGCCTGCGCCCCCGCCCGCAGCTGCCACACACGTTCCAGATGATCGTGGCCGGCGGCAGCGCATGGGACGCCTGATCCTGGCGGTGGAGGACGACGTGGCATTCGCCGAAGCGCTGGTGGTGCTGGCGCATGAACTGGACTTCGACTGCGTGGTTGCCGGCACGGCAGAGGAGGCGCTGGCGCTGGCTGCCGAACTACGGCCGAACGGCATCCTGCTCGACATCGGCCTGCCCGACGTGTCAGGTCTGAGCGTGCTGGAGCGTCTGAAGCGCAACCCGGACACGCGGCACATCCCCGTGCACGTGGTCTCGGCGATGGACCGCAGCCAAGTGGCCCGTGAGCTGGGCGCGATCGGCTATGCGATCAAGCCGACCACGCGCGAGCGGCTGGCGGCGGCCATCGAGCAGCTCGAGCAGACCAGCCAACGCGATGTCAGGCGCCTGCTGATCGTCGAGGATGACAGCGAGCTGAGGCGCAACCTGGAGCTGCTGCTGGGGCGTGATCAACTGCAGATCGTCGCCGTCGGCACACTGGCCGCAGCGCTGGAGCAGCTCAGCAGTGTCACGTTCGACTGCATGGTGATGGATCTTTCCCTGCCGGACGGCAGCGGTTACGACCTGCTTGAACACATGGCCGGCAATGATGACGTCGGCTTCCCGCCGGTGATCGTCTACACCGGACGTGCGCTCAGCCGCGAGGAAGAACAACGGCTGCGTCGTTATTCCAAGAGCATCATCATCAAGGGTGCGCGCTCTCCCGAGCGCCTGCTGGACGAGGTCACCCTGTTCCTGCACAGCGTGGAGGCGAGCCTGCCCACCGATCAGCAGCGCCTGCTGCGCGAGGCGCGCCGGCGCGACACCATCCTTGATGGGCGCACCGTACTGCTGGCCGAGGATGATGTGCGCAACATCTTCGCGCTGTCGAGCGTGCTCGAGCCGCTGGGTGTCAACCTCGAGATCGCGCGCAACGGCCAGGAGGCGGTCGATCGGCTGGCGCAGCGCGAGGTGGACCTGGTGCTGATGGACATCATGATGCCGGAGAAGGATGGTCTGACGGCGATGCGCGAGATCCGTGCGCAGCGCCACCTGCAGGATCTCCCGATCATCGCGTTGACCGCAAAGGCCATGCCCGATGACCGCGAGCGTTGCCTGCAGGCCGGCGCCAACGACTACATCGCCAAGCCGATCGATGTCGACAAGCTGGTTTCGCTGTGCCGGGTGTGGTGCTCGCGTCAATGAACGAGCAGGCCTTGTTCGACCTGGAGCTGAAGGTGCTGCTGGAGGCGATCTATCAGCGCTACCACTACGACTTCCGCAGCTACGCGGTGTCGTCGCTGCGACGGCGCATGCGTCAGGCCATGCAGCGCTACGAGTGCCAGAAGCTGTCGGACCTGCAGCATCGCCTGCTCCACGAGCCGGAGCTTTTCACGCAGGCGATGCAGTTCTTCACCGTGCAGGTCTCGGAAATGTTCCGGGACCCGGCATATTTCCGCACCCTGCGCGAGCAGGTGGTGCCGGTGCTGCGCACCTATCCTTCGGTGAAGCTGTGGGTGGCGGGCTGCAGCACGGGCGAGGAGGTGTGGTCGTTGGCGGTGCTGCTGCACGAAGAAGGGCTGCTGGAGCGCAGCATCGTCTATGCCACCGATATCAATCCCGGGGCCCTGGTGACCGCCGAGGCCGGCGCATACCCGATCGATCGCCTGGCGCAGTTCAGCCGCAATTATCTGGCGGCGGGGGGCAGGGCGTCGTTGTCGGACTACTATTCGACGGCGTATGACGGGGCCGTGTTCGACCGTCACCTGCGACGCAACATCATGTTCGCCGACCACAGCCTGGCGACGGACACGGTGTTCTCCGAGGTGCACCTGGTGTCGTGCCGGAATGTGCTGATCTATTTCAACCGGGACCTGCAGGACCGGGCCGTGGGGTTGTTCCGGGAAGCGCTCGTGCATCGTGGCTTCCTCGGCCTGGGCAGCAAGGAGTCGCTGCAGTTCGGTTGCCATCACGACGCGTTCGACGTGTGTTCGCGCGAACATCGGCTGTACCGGAAGGTCGCCTGATGAATGACGCCGGTCTGCCGGAGGTGATGGTGGTCGGTGCATCCGCTGGCGGGGTCGCTGCCCTGCAGGCCATCGTGCAGGCGCTGCCGGCGGGCCTGTCGGTGCCGGTGCTGGTGGTTCTGCATGTGCCCCGTGACCGCAACAGCCGCATCGTCGAGGTGCTGGCGCCGCATTGCGCGGTGCCGGTGCGCGAGGCGGAGGACAAGCAGCCGATAGAGCGCGGTACGGTGACGTTTGCGCCGCCGGACTATCACCTGCTGGTGGAAGACCGGTCCTCGGTTGCCCTGTCGATCGATCCCCCTGTGCTGTATTCGCGTCCGGCCATCGACCCCCTGTTTGAATCGGCCGCGGCGGTGTTTGGTCCGCGCGTGCTGGCACTGCTGCTGACCGGCGCCAGCAGTGATGGCTCCGAGGGCGTGGCGGCAGTGCGCGAGGCGGGAGGTCGCGCCTGGCTGCAATGCCCCGAAGAGGCCGAAGCTTCGATGATGCCGGCCTCGGCCCTGCAGCATGCCGGCGCCGATGCGGTGCTGCCCCTTGAACTGATGTGTCGCCGCTTGAAGGAGTTGTTTTCATGAACCTGTTGCCACCGGACCCTGCGCAGGCCCAGGCCCCGGTCAACCTGTTGATCGTCGATGACGTTGCACAGAACCTGGTGGCGATGCAGGCACTGCTGCAGCGCGAGGGCGTCAACCTGCTGCTGGCCAGCTCCGGCGCCCAGGCGCTCGAACTGCTGCTCGAGCACGAGGTGGCGCTGGCGCTGCTGGATGTGCACATGCCCGAGATCGACGGCTTCACGCTGGCGGAACTGATGCGGGGCTCGCTGCGCAGCCGCGACGTGCCGATCATCTTCCTCACCGCGTCGCCGGATGATCCGGTGCGCGCGTTCAAGGGATACGAAACCGGCGCGGTGGATTTCCTGCACAAGCCGGTGGCGCCGCAGGTGATCCTCGGAAAGGTCAATGTGTTCATCGAGCTGTACCAGCAGCGGCAGCTGCTGAAGGTGCGCAACGAAGCCCTGGAGCGCGCGCTGAAGTTGAACGAGACCATGGCCGCGGTGCTTACCCACGACCTGCGGACGCCGCTGTCAGCCATCCTGCTCTGCGCGGACAAGCTCAGCCTGGAACTGCCTGCGGGCAATTCCGCTGCACAGCAGACATTGCAGCACCTGGAAGCAAGCACGCTGCGCATGGCACGGATGGTCGAGCAGCTGCTGGACTTCTCGCGCATCCGCAGCGGCGGCCTGCGATTGCAGACCACGACCTGCGACCTCGACGCCCTGGCCCGCGCGGTCATTGCGGAGGCGGGCAGTGCCCACGGACTCGAGCGGATCCGCTTCCAGGCGCAGGGCGATACCGTCCTGCAGGGCGACATGGACCGGTTGGGGCAGGTCGCATCGAACCTGATCGGCAACGCACTGACGCATGCCGGCGAAGCGCATGTCCAACTGGACGGGCGTGACCCGCAGCGGGTGGTGTTGCGGGTCAGCAATGCCGGCCACATCGACGCGGCGCTGCTGCCGCGGCTGTTCGAGCCCTTCAAGGCCAGCTTCCACCAGAGCAAGGGCCTCGGCCTGGGGCTGTACATCGTCGATCAGTTCGTGCGCGCTCACGGCGGTCGATTGACCGCGCGCAACGACGCAGGGCAGGTCGTGCTGGAGGCAGCACTGCCGCGGCGGTGCGGTGGACCGGACATGGCCTGAACCTGAATTCTTCAGCAAGCGGGGCGCAGCGTTATGACGGGCTCATCCGCAACTGCTACCGTGGCTGCACATCTTGCCAGGGAAGCGCTATGCCATTGCGAGCCATCGCCTACGTCAGCCAGGCGCTGCCGGATCTTTCCGCAGATCGCCTGCAGGCGCTGGTGGACGACGCCGCCCGTTTCAACAAGCTGGCTGGCGTGACCGGGGTGCTGCTGCATGATGGCGGGCGCTTCCTGCAGTACATCGAAGGGCCGCCGGATGGCATTGATTCGGTGTATGAGCGCATCCTGCAGGCCGGCAGCCATGCCGACATCGTCGAGCTGGCGCGCAGCAGGCTTGGCCAGCGCCAGTTTCCCTATTGGGCGATGCGTGTCCTGCAGGTGGAGGCGTCCATGCTGCATGGACTCACGGTGGGCGACTGGGCCGGATTCAGCCGTGCGCTGCAGGGCGACCGCGCGGCGCCGACGGCGGTGGACCTGCTCGCCGATATCGTGCAGCCGGCGCTCCACGCCGGCTGAGTCGCGGCAGGGGCGCCGGGCTTCACCGCTGTCTCACCCTGCATGCGCTGAGATTGGACCTCCAGGGCATGGAAGGGGGCAACATGGTACGGATGAAACTCACAGGGGCCGCGCTGCTGGTGGCGGCCCTGGCAGGCGCTGCAATGCCTGCCTTGGCCTGCACACGTGCGGTCTATCTGGGTGACAACGGCGATGTGATCACGGCGCGGTCGATGGACTGGAAGGTCGATGTGGCGACCAACCTGTACGTGTTGCCGCGCGGAATTGCACGGACCGGCGAGGCCGGGCCGAAGTCGTTGGCATGGACTGCACGGTACGGCAGTGTGGTGGCCACCGGCTACGACGTGTCGACCACCGATGGCATGAACGAGAAGGGGCTGGTCGCCAATCTGCTATGGCTGGTGGAATCGGAGTATCCGCAGCAGCGCGGCAGCAAGCCCGGCCTGGCCATTTCATTGTGGGCGCAGTACTTGCTGGATAATTTCGCGACAGTCGCAGAGGCCGTGGCGGCGCTGCAGCGCGAGCCGTACTCCATCGTCACCGACAAGGTGCCCGGCGAGGACCGGCAGGCGACCCTGCATCTCTCTCTGTCCGATGCCAGCGGCGACAGCGCGATCGTGGAATACATCGGTGGCCGTCAGGTCATCCATCATGATCGCCGCTACCAGGTGATGACGAATTCGCCCATCTTCGAGCATCAGCTTGCGCTCAACAGCTACTGGCAGCAGATCGGCGGCACGGTGATGCTGCCGGGCACCAACCGATCGGCCGACCGTTTTGCACGCGCGTCGTTCTACATCAATGCGATTCCCAAGGCGGAAGACCCCGTGGTGGCACTGGCCAGTGTGTTCAGTGTGATCCGCAATGTCTCGGTGCCGTACGGAATCACCACGCCGGGCGAGCCCAATATCTCGTCCACGCGTTGGCGCACCGTGGCCGACCACAAGCGACGCCTGTACTTCTTCGAGTCCGCGATGACGCCGAATACGTTCTGGGTGGACCTCAACAGGATCGACTTCGGTGGCAAGGTGCTCAAGCTGGACCTGGGCAAGGACCAGCGCAACACCTTCTCCGGCGATGCGCTGGAGCATTTCGTTCCCAGCGCACCGTTCACCTTCCTCGGTGTCGGGAGCTAGTTCGACGCCTGGGTCGCGGCCGGGTAGACCGCCTGGATCTGGCAGCTGCCGCGGGTGTACAGCGGCAGCGGCCCCAGGCCGCGCTCGTCGCCGGGCTCGAACTCGGCACTGAGGATGCGATCGCCGGGATTGCCGCAGATCAGGCCGTTCTGCAGCCCGGACTGGAAGCTGACCTGAGGCGCGCGGTCCAGCTGGCGGCAACTGCCGCCCAGTTCGACGCGGTAGTAGCGGTGGCCGCCATTGCGGCGTGGATTGGTCTCCACCAGCAGCCCCTGCTGATCGGAGGACCAGGCACGGACGTTGCGGGTTGCGAAACAGTAGGAGGGCGATCCGCCGAAGCTGCGGCGCTGCTCGCGCCGCTCGCTGATGGTCACCGCAGGCAGGGTCGCGGTGCTCAGGCGGTCACTGTCACGGGCGACAGTGGCGTAGTCGCGGTTCTGCACTGGACTGACCGCGCTGACCGCGCAGCTGTGCCCGTCCACGACAACGCGTTCGCTGGGGCGGCCGCAGGCCCAGCCTGCCGGCGCTTCCAGCTTCAGGGAGGTGGCCGCACGCACGTTCGGGCAGTCTTCGCTGAAGTCGATCCGGTAGGCCTGGCCGGACGCGGCGCGGACGGCGATCGAGCGCGGCGAGGCCTGCTCCACCTCCTGCACGCCCACGGCGTCGAGGCAGTGCGGTGCCGGCGCCCGGCGTTCCTGCCCGCTGGCGGTGACGGAAAGGGACAGGCCGATGCTCGCGGCCAGAGCCAGGGAAACCTGTCGATATGCCATGACCTGCACTCCTTGCTGGATAGACGGCCCGACTATAGCAGTCAATTGCACCGCCGGTGTCAGGCGCGCAGACTTGCCGAATGGGCGCCATTTTCCACCTCCGGCACTATGGCCAGGCCACCGGCCTGGATCGCCACGACTACGCGCAATGGGTGCTGCCACTGCAGGGCGAGCTGCAGTTCGAGCTGGAAGGGCGGGGCGGCCGGCTGGACCTTCTGCAGGGCGCATTCGTGGCCGCCGGCGAGGCGCATGACCAGATGGCGGAGGGTCCGAACGGTTTCGTGATCGTTGATTGCGGTCCGGATGTTCTGGACGACGACACGCAGGAGCACCTGTGCAGGCAGCGGTGGCTGCATCTGCCGCTGGCCCTGCGCCAGGGGCTGGCCGAGGTGCGGCAGGGGCAGCCGCTGCCGTTGCTGCTGCCTGCCTTGCTGAGGGTGTTTGCACCGGCAGGCAGTGGCGCGCGCATGCAGGGGCTGTGCACGGCGGTACAGGCCGACCCGGGGCAGCCCTGGCCGGTCGCGCGCATGGCGGCATTCGTCGGCGTCAGCGAAAGCCGGCTGCATGCGTTGTTCCAGCGCGAATTCGGCTTGAGTCCGCAGGCCTGGGTCAGTGCCTGCCGCCTGCGCTGGGCCAAGCACCAGCTGCGGACCAGTGCGCTGCCGATCAGCGAGATTGCGCTGGCCGCGGGGTATTCCGAACAGAGCGCATTGACCCGAGCGCTGCGCCGGGAGAGCGGCGTAACCCCTGCGGCCTGGCGGCGGGGCAGCCTCTGATCCATGGCGCTGCGGGAACGCCGCCGAGTGCGTCCGGCGCTGCCGGGACAGCAATAGCCTGGGTCAAGAGAGGTCGTCCGGTGGGCGGCTACACTGCGCGGCCTCTTCTCCCCCGAAGAATCCGCAATGCGCAACAATCCGATGGTCCTGGGCATCGCCAATGGCGTAGCCGCGGGCGCGCTGTGGGGCGTGGTGTTCCTGGCCCCCGCCGTGCTGCACACGTTCAATGCCCTGCAGCTGTCTGCCGGCCGTTATCTGGTCTATGGCCTCATCGCCGTGATCCTGCTGCTGCCGCGCTGGATGCGGCTGGCGCCGAGGCTGGGGCGCGCGGAATGGTACGGCCTGCTGTGGCTGAGCCTGGCGGGCAACCTGGTGTACTTCCTGCTGCTGGCCACGGCCGTGCAGTGGGCCGGTGGCGCTGCGGCCTCGCTGATCGTCGGCCTGATTCCGGTCGTGGTGACCCTGGTGGGCGTGCGCGAGCAGGGGGCGGTTCCCCTGAAGCAGCTGTTGCCCGCCTTGGCGCTGTGCGTGCTCGGCGTGGCCCTGGTCGGGTGGGAGGCGCTGATGTCCGAACACCTGGCGACGCCCTGGCGGCAGCGCCTGATCGGCCTGCTGTGTGCCTTCGGTGCACTGTTCTCGTGGGCGTTGTACTCGATCGGCAACAGCCGCTGGCTGGCGCGGCGCCCGGATCTGTCCAGCCATGACTGGTCGTTGCTGACGGGTGTCACCACCGGCGGGTTGTCCCTGCTGCTGGTACCGATGGCCTTCGCCGGGTCCGCCGGCAGCCATACGGCCGCACAATGGGGCGCATTCTGGGCCATCAGCGCAGGTGTCGCGGTCGTGGCGTCGATCGTGGGCAACGCATTCTGGAACCGTGCCAGCCGTCTGCTGCCGCTGACTTTGACCGGGCAGATGATCGTGTTCGAAACCCTGTTCGCGCTGCTGTACGCATTTGCCTGGCAGCAGCGCTGGCCAACCGTGCTGGAGGCACTGGCGATCGTGTTCCTGGTGGCGGGAGTGATGCTGTGCGCGCGCGCTCACCGCGCGCCACGCGCGATCGCCGAACATGCCGGCTGAATGGCCATCTCAGAGTCGACGATCGCTGCTTTGTCTCAGTTGCAACCAAATGACGGCACGTTGGCAGATGATCGGCGCAGGGAGTTTTTGCGCTGCAGCACTTGACAGCAGCGGGCTGAACAGTGTTTTCTGTCCGTCATGGTCCTTGATGCCGCCACCGTCAGTCTGATTGCACCCGCTATCGCGGGGCGTCCGACTGCACCGGCCGCCATCACCACCATTACCACCACCACCGTCACCACTGCCCTGGTGCGGCCCGTCGTCTTCGTGTAACTCCCGAAAACCACGGCCCCGCACCATCCAGGTGGCGGGGAAACTCGACACCTGCATGCGACGGGGCCTCCTGCCGAGGTCTGCATGTCTTCCCACGTTCTCCCCCCTCCTGTTGCCCCGGCCGAGCTGGCCGCGCCGTCCACGGTCGTGCACAAGTTCGGCGGCACTTCGGTGGCCGACGCCGAGCGCTACCGCCATGTCGGCAGCCTGCTGCGGGCCCGCCCCGAATCGCAGCAGGTCACCGTTGTCTCGGCCATGAAGGGCGTCACCGATGCGTTGATTGAACTGGCCCAGCTTGCGGCGCGGGGAGACGAGGGGTGGCGCGAGGCCTGGCATGCGTTGCGTGCCCGCCATCGTGGGGCTGCGGTGGCCCTGCTCGGCGAACAGGTGGGCGACACCGTGGAGTGGATCGACGCGCGTTTCGAGCAGCTGTCCGAAGTGCTGGCCGCGCTGACCGTAATCGGGGAGCTGCCGCGTGAAGTGCTCGACCGCGTGCAGGGCCTGGGAGAGGTGTTCTCCGCGCAGCTGCTGGGTACGTACCTGCGCGCATGCGGCGAGGACTGCGCCGTCCTTGATGCACGCGACGTGCTCGTGGTCGGCCACGGCGAGCTGGGCGTGGATGTGGACTGGGAAGCCAGCGCCGACCGTCTGGCGAAATGGCGCCTGCAGCATCCGCAGACGCGCGTGGTCGCCACCGGGTTCGTCGCCCGGGACCGCAACGACCGCATCACCACGCTTGGCCGCAACGGCAGTGACTACTCCGGCGCGATCTTCGCCGCGCTGTTCAATGCCGACGAGCTGCACATCTGGACCGATGTCGATGGTGTGCTGTCGGCCGACCCGCGACTGGTGCCGGAGGCGGTGCAGCTGGAGTCGCTGAGCTACGACGAAGCCTGCGAGCTGGCGTACTTCGGCGCGAAAGTGGTGCACCCGCAGACGATGTCGCCGGCGATCCGGCTCGGGCTGCCGATCTTCATCCGCAACACCTTCCAGCCGACCCACCCGGGTACGCGCATCAGCGCCGAGCGCTCGCCGCGCGGACCGGTGAAGGGGCTCACGCTGAGTCCCGACCTGGCCCTGCTGAATCTCGAGGGGACCGGCCTGATCGGCGTGCCTGGCACCGCCGAGCGCGTATTCGCAGCGTTGCGCCAGGCGCAGGTGTCGGTGGTGATGATCTCGCAGGGTTCTTCGGAGCACTCGATCTGCTGCGTGGTGCGGGCTGCCGAAGCGGGCCGTGGCCGCGGAGCGTTGCTGCAGGCCTTTGCCCATGAACTGTCGGTCGGCCAGGTGCAGCGCGTACAGGTCCACGAAGGGGTCAGCGTGCTGGCGGCGGTGGGCGATGGCATGGCGGGCCAGCCCGGTGTGGCTGCGCGCCTGTTCGAGGCGCTCGGCCGGGCGCAGGTCAATATCCTGGCGATCGCCCAGGGTTCCTCCGAGCGCAACATCTCGGTGGCCGTGGACAGCGCTGACGCGACGCGCGCGCTGCGCGCCGCCCACGCCGGATTCTGGTTGTCGCCGCAGACGTTCGCGGTGGGCGTGATCGGGCCGGGCAACGTCGGTGCCGCGCTGCTGGATCAGTTGCTGGCGGCGCGCCCGCAGCTGCTGGCCAAGGCCAATGTCGATCTGCGCCTGCGTGCACTGGCATCGCGTTCGCGGATGCGGCTGGAGGCCGATGGTCTGCATGCCGACTGGCGGCAGGCGCTGCAGGCGGGCGGTGAGGCCAGCGATCTCGACCGCTTCACTGAGCACCTGCTGGCCGCGCACCTGCCGCATGCGGTGGTGATCGACTGCAGTGGCAGCAGCGAGGTCGCCGAGCGCTATGCCGATTGGCTGGCCGCGGGCATCCATGTGGTCACCCCGAACAAACAGGCAGGCGCCGGCCCGCTGTCGCGCTACCAGCGGATCCGTGCGGCGGCGGCTGCCAGCGGCGCGCGCTTCCGCTATGAGGCGACGGTGGGCGCCGGCCTGCCGGTGATCACCACGCTGCGCGACCTGGTCGATACCGGCGACGAGGTGCTGGCCATCGAAGGCATTTTCTCGGGCACGCTGGCCTGGCTGTTCAACCGCTTCGACGGCAGCCAGCCGTTCTCCTCGCTGGTGGCGCAGGCGCGTTCGATGGGCTACACCGAGCCGGATCCCCGCGATGACCTGTCGGGCGTGGATGTCGCGCGCAAGCTGGTGATCCTGGCGCGCGAGGCCGGCCACGCACTCAGTCTTGAACAGGTGCAGGTGGAAAGCCTGGTGCCGGCGCTGCTTCGCGAAGGCAGCGTCGAGGACTTCATGGCCCGCGTGGGCGAGTCTGATGCATCACTGCAGCAACGCCTGCAGGACGCGCGCGAGCGCGGCGCAGTGCTGCGCTATGTGGCCAGGCTTGACGCGGACGGCGCGTCGGTGGGTCTGCACGAGCTGCCGGCGGCACACGCGTTCGCCAACCTGCGCCTGACCGACAACGTGGTGCAGTTCCGTACCCGCCGCTACTGTGAGAATCCGCTGGTGGTGCAGGGGCCCGGCGCGGGACCGGAGGTCACGGCTGCAGGCGTGTTTGCCGACCTGCTGCGGGTGGCGGCCGGTGAAGGGGCGCGCCTGTGATCGCACGTGCATTCGCACCGGCATCAGTGGCCAATGTGGCAGTGGGGTTCGACATTCTGGGCCATGCCATCGCCGGTATCGGCGACACGGTCAGCGTGCGCCGCATCGATGAGCCTGTGGTGCGTATCGCGGCGATCCGTGGCAGTGCGGTCGAGCTTCCACTGGAGGCAGCGGGCAACACGGCTGGCGCGGCACTGCTGTCACTGCGCGAGGGCCTGGGCCTGGGCTACGGGTTCGAGCTGGAGATCGACAAGGGCATTCCGTTCGGCTCCGGCATGGGTGGCTCAGCAGCATCCTGCGTCGCGGCACTGGTTGCAGCCAACGCGCTGCTGGATGCGCCGCTGCCACGCGCCGCCCTGTATCCGCACGCGCTCGACGGCGAAGCGGTGGCCAGCGGCGGTCGCCATGGCGACAACGTCGGACCGTTGCTGGCGGGCGGGCTGGCGCTGTGCACCGCCGACAGGGTGGTGTCGGTGCCGGTGCCTGCGTGCTGGCACAGCCTGCTGGTGCATCCGCATGCCGTGCTGGAAACGCGCAGGGCACGGCAGGCGCTGCAGGGCAGTTACGCGCTGCGCGAGTTTGTCGCCCAGAGCGCGAATCTGGCCCTGGTCCTCAGTGGCTGTCATCGCGGCGATGCCACGCTGGTGCGCGCAGGCTTGCGCGATGTGCTGATCGAGCCACGACGTGCCGGCCTGATCGCGGGATTCGAGGCAGCGCGTGACGCCGCGCTGTCGGCGGGCGCGATGGGCGCGGGTATATCCGGTGCCGGTCCCAGCGTGTTCGCCTGGTTCGAAGATGCGGTGCAGGCGCAGGCTGCCGCAGGGCAGGTCCGCGCGGCATTTGCGGCTGCGGGCTTCGACAGTGACGCGTGGGTCTCGCCGTTGGACGCGGCGGGAGCACGACTGTGCTGACTTCTTTCCTCTCACTGGATGCCGATCCCATGCAATTCGTTTCCACCCGCGGCCAGTCGCCGGCCGTAGGCCTGAGTGCCGCCATCGCCGCCGGCCTCGCCCCCGATGGGGGGCTGTATGTGCCCAGCGCCTTGCCTGCGCCGCATCATGTGCAGCAGGGCGAGACCCTCGCCGAAACCGCCGCCGATCTGCTGGCACCCTTCTTCGACGGCGACGCGCTGCAGGAGGCGCTGCCTTCGATCTGCCGTGAGGCGTTCGATTTTCCGGTGCCGTTGCGTCCGCTTGGCGGTGGCGACTACGTCCTCGAGCTGTTCCATGGTCCCACTGCGGCCTTCAAGGACATCGGCGCACGTTTCCTGGCAGGCGCGCTGTCGAGGCTGCAGGCGGGCAAGGGACGCGACCTGACGATCGTCGTTGCCACGTCCGGTGATACCGGTGCCGCCGTGGCGGCGGCCTTCCATCGCCAACCGGGCGTGCGCGTGGTGGTGCTGTATCCGGATGGCCGGGTATCGCCGCGCCAGGCGCACCAGCTCGGCTGCTTCGGCGACAACATCCAGGCGCTGCGCGTGGCGGGTTCGTTCGACGACTGCCAGGCCATGGTCAAGCAGGCGCTGGCCGATCGGGCGTTGCAGGCGGACGTGCCGCTGAGTTCGGCCAACAGCATCAGCCTAGGGCGTCTTCTGCCACAGATGAGCTACTACGCGCATGCGGCACTCGTCCATCATGGGCAGCATCGGCGCCGGCTAAACCTGGTGGTGCCGACCGGCAACCTGGGCAACGCGATGGCTGCGGTGCTGGCACGCACGCTGGGGGTTCCCATCGGCCAGATCGTGCTGGCCACCAATGCCAATGATGTGCTGCCGAAGTACTTCGAGGGCGGCGCGTATCAGCCACAGGCCAGTGTCGCCACGGTTGCCAATGCGATGGATGTGGGCGCGCCGAGCAACTTCGAGCGCCTGCGCTGGCTGTACGACGGCGACGATGCCGAACTGCGCGCAGCCTTCCGTGCTTTCGCGGTGGATGATGTGACCATCCGCGCCACCATCGCCAGTGCGCACGCCAGCGGGGGCGAGCTGTTCTGCCCGCATACCGCGACGGCAGTGAAGGTGCTGAAGGACCTCCGCGCGGGCGGGGCGAAGGGCGACTGGGCGGTGGTGGCAACCGCGCACCCGGCCAAGTTCGAGGCGGTGGTGGAGCCATTGATCGGCGAAGCAGTGCCGGTGCCTCCGGCGCTGGCGGCGCTGCTGCAGCGTCCCGCGCATGCGGAACCGCTGGCTGCCGACTATGCGGCGCTGCGCGAGGTGCTGCTGCGCTGACGCACAGGTGCCGGGCATGGCGCGGTGTCGTCTGAAGCAAGGGGCAGGGTGGGGCGGCCGGTACCACCAGGCGCAGGTCGTGGCGCGACGCTCAACCCTGGACGTCGCCCGCCAGCTGGCGCAGCCCGTCCTCGTCGAGGATCTCCACGACGTTCAGGTGCGGCAGCGCGATCAGCGCCTGCTGACGCAGCTTGGTGAAGGTGCGGCTGACTGTCTCCATGGTCAGGCCGAGGTGGTCGGCGATGTCGCCGCGCCCCATCGGCAGCGAGACGCGCAGGCCGTCGCCGCCCAGTCGCGCCTCGCGCGCGGCCAGGCGCAGCAGGAAGTCAGCCAGCTTTTCCGCGGGCTGCAGCCGCGCCAGGGCGAGGGCCGCATCCTGCGCAGCGTCCAGCTCCTGGCAGGCGCGTTGCAGCAGCTTGCGCTCCAGGTGCGGATAACGCCCGCGCAGCGCCTTCATCTGCGGCAGCGCGACGCGGCAGACCCGGCTGTCAGCGATCGCCTCGATGTCGTAGCGGTGATGGTCGCTGCCGCTCAGGCCCAGGTAGTCGCCCGGCAGCACGAAGCCATTGATCTGGCGGCGGCCGTCGGCCAGCGTCCGCACCAGGCGCAGTGCGCCGGCGGTCAATGTATAGACATGCTGGCGCTCTTCGCCGGTGCGGGCGAGGGTGCTGCCCATCGTCACCGCCTGCGAGACGGTCACCTGTTCAAGTGCCTGCACTTCGTCAGGAGACAGCGCCGAACACACCGCCAGGTGGCGGACCGAGCAGTGCAGGCAGTCCAGCGTGGAGCAGGACTGCCCGGCGGTGTCGTTGTTGGCGGACGGGGCGCCGGAAGGCCGGGACATGGTGCGTGGGCGTATCGCGGGCGGGGAGGGCCTTATGATACTTCAAGCGGCTGTTCGACCCTGCGTCAGGCGGCCGCGCGCTCCAGGGCGCTAGAATGTCGCCCCCTCCCACGTCCCGTTCCAGCAGGAGTTGCTCCCGTGATCAAGCCCCGTACCCCGCCCGGCACCCTTGAGCTGCTGCCGCGCGAGCAGATTGCGTTCCAGCGCATGCTGGACGTCATCCGCCGCAACTACGAGCGCTTCGGGTTCCTGCCGGTGGAGACGCCGGTGTTCGAGCTGTCCGATGTGCTGCTGACCAAGTCCGGTGGCGAGACCGAGCGCCAGGTGTACTTCGTGCAGTCCACCGGTGCGCTGGCCAATGCCGCCGAGTCGGGTGACCGCTCGCTTCCGGAAATGGCCCTGCGCTTCGACCTGACCGTGCCGCTGGCGCGCTATGTGGCTGAGCATGAGCACGAACTGACGTTCCCGTTCCGGCGCTACCAGATGCAGCGGGTGTACCGTGGTGAGCGTGCCCAGCGCGGCCGTTTCCGCGAGTTCTACCAGTGCGACATCGACGTGATCGGCAAGGACAGCCTGAGCGTGCGGTACGACGCCGAAGTGCTGGCGGTGATCCACGCGGTGTTCTCGGAGCTGCGCATCGGAGACTTCAGCATCCAGTTGAACAACCGCAAGCTGATGCGTGGCTTCTTCGAAAGCCTGGGCGTGGCCGAGGGCGAGCGCCAGCTGGCGGTGCTGCGTGAAGTGGACAAGCTGGACAAGCGGGGCGCCGACTACGTGCGCGAGACGCTGGTGGGCGACGGGTTCGGCATTCCGGCCGGACAGGTCGAGAAGATCCTGGCATTCGTGGCCGTGCGTTCGCAGGGGCATGCCGATGCGCTGGCCCAGCTTTCGGCGCTGGAGGACGCTGCGGGGTCCTCGGAAACGCTGCGTGCCGGCGTGGCAGAGCTGCGCGAAGTGCTGCAGCTGGTGCAGGCGCTGGGTGTGCCGGAGAGTGCCTACTGCCTCAACTTCTCCATCGCCCGTGGCCTGGATTACTACACCGGCACCGTCTATGAGACCACGCTGACCGACCACCCGCAGATCGGTTCGATCTGCTCCGGCGGCCGCTATGAAGACCTGGCCAGCCACTACAGCAAGTCGAAGCTGCCCGGCGTCGGCATTTCGATCGGCCTGTCGCGCCTGTTCTGGCAGCTGCGTGAGGCGGGCCTGATCGACGGAATCGAGGCCAGCAGCGTGCAGGCGCTGGTGGCGCTGATGGACGAGCAGGGCATGGCGCAGTCACTGGATATCGCCCGCCGCCTGCGGGCCGGTGGCATCAACACCGAAGTGCAGATGGAGCCGAAGAAGATCGGCAAGCAGTTCCAGTACGCGGCCAAGGCGGGCATCCGCTTCGTGGCGCTCGCCGGCGAGGACGAACTGGCGCGCGGGGTGGTGGCGGTGAAGGATCTGCTCCGCGAGCAGCAGTTCGAGGTATCCCGCGAGGAGCTGGCCAGCACCCTGCAGGTGGAACTGGAACAGTCGAAGGTGATGGTGTGAACTGACATTGCCGTGCCGCCGCTCTCCCGGTGGGGCGGCGCTGACCTGGATGACGCCCGCCTCTGGCGGGCGTTTTTCGTTTCCGGAACCTGAATGCTCGGGTGGAGGCGATGGGGTGGTTTGACGCACTGCGCAAGAATGCGCTAATGTACTAGCGCGCTATTACATTGATGCAAGAGATCCGCCCCGTGAAAGCCCGCCCCGACATCGCCGCCAAAGACCCCCAGGCCGATCTGGAAGCCCTGGCCCAGGCGTTCGCGGCCCTGCGTGAGCCGGAGCAGGTCATGGCTTTCCTGCGTGACCTGTGTACTCCGGCCGAGCTGGAGGCCATGGCCGACCGCTGGAAAGTGGTGCCGCTGCTGCAGCAGGGGGTGCCATACCGCGAGATCCACGAGCGCACCGGGGTCAGCGTGACCACCACCGGGCGGGTGGCGCGCTCGCTCGAGCATGGCCATCGAGGCTATGCCGCCGCCATCGACCGTCTGGCCTCGCGCTGATCCGCGCCCCGTACCGAACTTCGAGACCTTCCCATGAGTGCAACCCAGGCAGCCCCGGCACGAGACCGGCTGCGTATCGCCATCCAGAAGAGCGGGCGGCTTGCCGAGCCCGCCCGCAACCTGCTCAGTGCCTGCGGCCTGAGTTGGCGCGAAAGCCGCGACAAGCTGTTCTGCTACGGAGAATCGTTGCCGGTGGACCTGCTGCTGGTGCGCGACGACGACATTCCTGGCCTGATTGCCGACGGTGTCTGCGACCTGGGCATCGTCGGTCGCAACGAACTGGACGAGCAGGCCGCCGCGCGTCGCCAGATCGGCCTGCCGGATGCCTATCAGGCCCTGCGGGGGCTGGGTTTCGGCCAGTGCCGGCTGATGCTGGCGGTGCCGGAGGACTGGCAATGGCAGGGGCCGGCGCAGCTGGCCGGCATGCGCATCGCCACCAGCTATCCCGCCATCCTCAAGGCATGGCTGGTTGAGCAGGGCGTGGACGCGCAGGTGGTGGAGCTGTCCGGTTCGGTTGAGATCGCCCCACGGCTGGGCACGGCCGACCTGATCTGCGATCTGGTGTCGAGCGGTGCCACCCTGCGTGCCAACCAGCTTGTGCCGGTGCACAACCTGCTGGACAGCGAGGCGGTGCTGGCCGGTGCGGTGCGCGTGCCCGATGACGCTCGAGCGGGCCTGCGCGCCATGCTGCTGCGCCGTCTCGATGGCGTGGTACAGAAGCAGGACCGCAAGCTGCTGATGTTCCGCGCCAGCGAAGACCGTGTTGATGCCCTGGCCCAGCTGCTGGCCGATGCCGGGCCGCTGGAGCGCCTGCCGGCTGACGGCGGCACGCTGCGGCTGCAGACCATGTGCCCCGGACCACTGAGCTGGCAGCGCATGGAAGAGCTTGAGCGTGCGGGCGCGCAGGGCCTGATGGTGTTGAGCGTGGAGCGGTCGCTGGCATGAATCGTCTGATCTGGTCGCAACTTGATGAGGCTGCGCGCAGCGCGGCACTGACCCGTCCGGTGCAGGCCGTGGCCCAGCAGACGCGCGATGCGGTCGCGACCCTGATCGCGCAGGTGCGCGCGCAGGGCGACGAGGCGCTGCGTGTGATCACCGCACGCTTTGACGGTGTGCAACTGCCGTCTTTTGAAGTGTCTGACGCCGAATTCGCGACTGCCGAAGCGGCGGTGCCAGGCGATCTGCGCCAGGCCATGGTGGAAGCGGCCGGGCGCATCGCGCGCTTCCACAGCGCAGGCATGGGCCAGGGCTATGCGGTGGAGACCGCGCCGGGCGTGGTCTGTGAACGCATGCTGCGGCCGATCGGCCGGGTCGGCCTGTATGTGCCGGCCGGCAGCGCACCGTTGCCGTCCACGGCGTTGATGCTGGGCGTGCCGGCGCAGCTGGCCGGGTGCCCGCAGGTGGTGCTGTGCACACCCCCGCGCGCCGACGGCAGCGCCGATCCGGCGGTGCTGGTGGCTGCCCGGCTGACCGGCGTGCAACGCGTTTTCAAGCTGGGCGGCGCGCAGGCGATCGCTGCGATGGCCTATGGCACCGCCAGCGTTCCGGCCTGCGACAAACTGTTCGGGCCCGGCAACAGCTTCGTCACCGAAGCCAAGCAGCAGGTCGCGCAGAACGGTGCAGCGGCGATCGACATGCCTGCAGGGCCGTCGGAAGTTCTGGTGATTGCCGATGCCGGTGCCAATCCGGCGTTTGTGGCTGCCGATCTGCTGTCGCAGGCCGAACACGGCCCCGATTCGCAGGTGCTGCTGCTGACCGATGATGCCGCGATGCTGGCCGCGGTCGAGGCCGAAGTGGAACGCCAGGTCGCGCTGCTGCCGCGGCAGGATATCGCCCGCCAGGCGCTTTCGGCGTCGCGCCTGATCCTGGTCGACACGCTGGCCGATGCCTTCGCGATCAGCAACCGCTACGCCCCTGAGCACCTGATCCTGGCCCTGCGCGAACCACGCGGCTGGCTTGATCGGGTGCAGGCTGCAGGCTCGGTGTTCCTGGGTGATTACACCCCCGAGGCATTGGGCGACTACTGCAGTGGTACCAACCATGTGCTGCCCACCGCAGGCGCCGCACGTGCGTACAGTGGTGTCAGCGTGGCCAGCTTCCAGAACTTCATCAGCGTGCAGAGTGCCAGCGCCGCCGGGTTGGCGGCGATCGGCGGCTGCGCGCGCACCCTTGCCAGCGCCGAAGGGCTGGACGCGCACGAGCGCGCCGTTGCCCTGCGCATGGAGGTGGCTGCATGAATGCCGGGATCGACGAGGTACTGGCGCTGGTGCGCCCCGACCTGCAGGCCTTTGCAGGTTACAGCTCGGCGCGCAGTGCGGCAGTGCAGGGCGATGTCTGGCTGAACGCCAACGAATCGGCCTGGGCCAACCCCGCGGACGCCGAGGGCCGCAGCCGGCGCTATCCAGAGCCCCAGCCACAGGCGTTGCGCGATGGACTGGCTTCGCTGTATGGCGTGCAGCCGAAACAGGTGCTGGTCGGGCGCGGCAGCGATGAAGCCATCGACCTGCTGGTGCGCGCGCTGTGCGTGCCGGGGCGCGATGGTGTGCTGGTCACGCCGCCGGTGTTCGGCATGTATGCGGTCTGTGCACGGCTGCAGGGCGCGCCTCTGATCGAGGTGCCTCTGGTCGATGCCGCCGACGGCCTGCGCGCTGACCTGGATGCGGTGATCGAATCGGCCAGAGCGCGCAATGCGAAGCTGGTGTTTCTGTGTGCGCCCTCCAACCCGGCCGGCAGCGATATCGCCCTGGCCGACATCGAGCGTGTGGCCGAAGCCTTGCGCGGTCGGGCGCTGGTCGTGGTCGATGAAGCCTATGTCGAGTACGCGCAGCGTCCTTCGGCGACCTCCCTGCTTGCCACGCACGCCAATGTGGCAGTGCTGCGTACGCTTTCAAAGGCCCATGCGCTGGCGGCCGCACGGATCGGAACGTTGATCGCCGCAGCGGAACTGATCGCGGTGCTGCGTCGCTGCCAGGCACCGTATCCGGTGCCGACGCCGTGCGCGGAACTGGCGGTGCAGGCGCTGCAGCCGGGAGCGCTGGCACGCACACGCGAGCGCGTGGCCACCGTGATCACCGAACGCGAGCGCCTGCGTACTGCGCTGCAGGGCCTGCCTGGCGTACGCCAGGTCCATGCGTCCGCAGGCAACTACCTGCTGGTGCGCTTTGCCGATGCCCAGGGCGCGTTCGATGCGTTGCTGGCGGCCGGCGTGGTGGTGCGCGACCAGCGTGCAGCCCCGCAGCTGGACGATGCGCTGCGGATCAGCATCGGCAGCCCCGAAGAGAATGACCGCGTGCTTGCGGCCCTGTCGGCCCGGAGGGCCGTTGCATGACCCCGATCCTGTTCATCGACCGCGACGGTACCCTCATCGAGGAACCTTCCGACTTCCAGATCGACGCCTACGAGAAGCTGCGCTTCGTGCCGCAGGTGATTCCGGCACTGCTGAAGCTGCGTGATGCCGGCTACCAGTTCGTCATCGTCACCAACCAGGATGGGCTCGGCAGCGAGGGCTATCCGCGCGCCAGCTTCGATGGACCGAACGATCTGATGCTGCAGATCTTCGAAAGCCAGGGCATCGTGTTTCGTGATGTGCTGATCGACTGCAGCTGGCCACAGGACAATGCCCCGACCCGCAAGCCCGGCATCGGCCTGATGACGGCCTACCTGCAGGACCGCAGCATCGATTGGGCACGCTCGGCGATGGTCGGCGACCGCATCACCGACCTGCAGTTCGCCGACAACCTCAACATCCGTGGCTTCCAGTTGCGCACGGAGCAGTTCGGCGGTGACTGGGACTGGCCGGGCATCGCCCACGCACTGGCCGATGCGCCGCGCACGGCCGTGGTCCAGCGCAACACGAAGGAAACGAAGATACGCGTCGAGCTGGATCTGGATCGCGCCGGTGACGCCAACATCCGCACCGGGTTGCCGTTCTTCGACCACATGCTGGAACAGATCGGCAAGCACGGTGGTTTTGCGCTGGACATCCGCGCCGAGGGCGACCTGCACATCGACGAGCATCACACCATCGAGGACACAGGGCTGGCGCTGGGCCAGGCGCTGCGCGAAGCCTTGGGTGACAAGCGCGGCATCGGCCGCTACGGGTTCACCCTGCCGATGGACGAGACCCTGGCCAGCGCAGCGCTGGACTTCAGTGGCCGGCCCTATTTCGTCTTCGAGGGCGAGTTCAAGCGTGAGCGCGTTGGCGACATGCCGACCGAACTGGTGCCGCATTTCTTCCGCTCGCTGTGCGATGCAGGTGGATTGAATCTCAATCTGCAGGTGCGTGGCGACAATGACCACCACAAGGTGGAGGCCTGTTTCAAGGCGCTGGCCCGCGCGCTGCGCCCGGCGCTGGCGCGCCAGGGTACGGCGCTGCCCTCGACCAAGGGGGCCCTGTGAGCGAAGTCGCGCTGATCGATGCCGGCGGTGCCAATCTGGGTTCCGTACGCTATGCGTTGGAACGGCTGGGCGCCAGTGTGCGCCTGGTACGCGACGCAGAGGGGCTGGCGGGCGCACGGCGGGTGATCCTGCCCGGCGTCGGTGCGGCAGGGCCGGGCATGCAGCGCCTGCACGCGCAGGGACTGGTGGAGCCGTTGCGACGGATCGAGGTGCCGTTGATGGGCATCTGCCTGGGCATGCAGCTGCTGTTCGAGCGCTCGGAAGAAGCCGGCGTGGAAGCGCTCGGCCTGATTCCCGGGGTGGTGCGCAAGCTGGTACCGGCGTGCGGCATCCGCGTGCCGCACATGGGCTGGAACCGCCTGCTGCCACTGCGGTCCTCGCTGCTGCTGCGCGATGTGCCTGATCGTGCAAGCGCCTACTTCGTGCACAGCTATGCGGCGCCATTGAACAGCCACACGGTGGCCGCCTGCGATCACGGCGGCCTGTTCACTGCCGTGGTGGAGCAGGGGCGCTACTTCGGTGCGCAGTTCCATCCCGAACGCTCCGGCGATACCGGATCGCTGATGTTGCGCAACTTCCTCGAGGGCACCGCTGCATGAGTTTCACCGTCTACCCCGCACTGGATATCCGCGAAGGCCGTGTGGTGCGGCTGCGGCAGGGCGATTACGCGCAGGAAACGCACTACGGCGACGATCCCCTGCCGCGCGCGCAGGCATTCGCCGCGCAGGGCGCGCGTTGGATGCACCTGGTCGATCTGGACGCAGCGCGTGCCGGTGGCTACACGCTGGCCCCGCTGCTGGCGGCGGTTCGCACGCAGACGACGTTGCAGGTGCAGACCGGCGGCGGTGTGCGTGGGCGTGATGATGTGGCGCGCATTCTCGATGCGGGCGCGAGCCGGGTGGTGGTAGGGTCGCTGGCAGTGCGCAGGCCCGATGAAGTGGTCGGCTGGCTGCAGGCGTTCGGTGCCGATCACATCACCATCGCGCTGGATGCACGCCAGGACCCTCAGGGCCAGTGGCAGTTGCCGGTGCATGGCTGGACCGAGAACGCGGGCGTGACCCTGGATGACCTTGCGCTGCGGTATGCACGGGCGGGCATGCGCCACCTGTTGTGTACCGATATCGCCCGCGACGGCATGCTGGCCGGGCCGAACATCGGCCTGTACCAGCACCTGGTGTCGCTGCTGCCGGGCGTGCAGGTGCAGGCCTCCGGTGGCATCCGCGATGTGGCCGACGTGGCCGATGCGCGTGCTGCCGGCTGTGGCGGCGCCATCCTTGGCAAGGCGCTGCTGGAACAGCGCATGGACCTGGCGGAGGCGCTGGCATGCTGAGTCGCCGCATCATTCCCTGCCTGGACGTGCGCGAAGGACGGGTGGTCAAGGGGGTGCGCTTCCGTGACCACGTGGACATGGGGGATATCGCCGAGCTGGCGCAGCGTTACCGCGACCAGGGGGCCGATGAGCTGGTGTTCTACGACATCGGCGCCAGCCCCGAGGCGCGTTCGGTCGATGTGGCCTGGGTCGAGCGCATCGCACGGCTGATCGATATCCCGTTCTGCGTAGCCGGTGGCATCGACAGCGTGGAAACCGCACGGCGGGTGCTGTTTGCCGGTGCCGACAAGATCTCGATCAATTCGCCGGCACTGGGCCGTCCCGCACTGATCGACGAGCTGGCTGCCGAGTTCGGCGTGCAGTGCGTGGTGGTCGGCGTCGACTCGGTGCGCGAGGCCGATGGCGAATGGCGGGTGCGCCGCTTCAGCGGCGACCCGGACAAGACCCGAGCGGTACCCATACGGACGCTGGATTGGATCGTCGAGGCACAGCGCCGCGGCGCAGGCGAGATCGTGCTGAACTGCATGGACAGCGATGGGGTGCGCCGCGGCTACGATGTGGCCCAGCTGCAGCAGGCGCGTGCGTTGTGCCAGGTGCCGCTGATCGCGTCCGGCGGTGCGGGCACGATGGAGCATTTCGCCGAGGCCTTCGACCGCGCCGACGTGGATGGTGCGCTGGCCGCCAGCGTGTTCCACAGCGGCGCCATCGCCATTGCAGACCTGAAGCGCTACCTGCGCAAACAGCAGATCGAGGTACGGGATGTCTATTGAGGTGCGACCGTCGCTGGAGGCCCTGCAGGGGCTGGACTGGAGCAAGGGGGACGGCCTGCTGCCCGCGGTGGTGCAGGACGCCGATACCCTGCAGGTGCTGATGCTGGGTTACGTCAGCGCGGAGTCGCTGGCCGCGACGCTTGCCGTCGGGCACATGACCTTCTACAGCCGCAGCAGGCAGCGCCTGTGGACCAAGGGCGAGCAGTCCGGCAACGTGCTGGCGGTGCAGTCCATCAGCGTGGACTGCGATGCCGATACGCTGCTGGTGCTGGCCCGCCCGGCAGGACCGACCTGCCACACCGGTGCGGAGAGCTGCTTCGACCAGGCGCCGAAGGATTTCCTGGGCGGGCTGGGGCAACTGGTGGCCCTGCGTGAAGCCCAGCGTCCACCCGGCAGTTACACCACCCGCCTGTTCGAGGACGGCATCCGCCGTATCGCGCAGAAGGTGGGCGAGGAGGGCGTGGAAACCGCTCTGGCCGCGGTCGCACAGGATGACGCGGCGCTGCTGGGCGAGGCTTCGGACCTGCTGTACCACCTGCTGGTGCTGCTGCGCGCACGCGGCCTGTCGCTTGACGACGCCCGGCGGGTGCTGGAAATGCGCCATCGTTGATGGCTGCATGTGGCCTGCGGTCCGCACGCGCTTTCGGCGCCGGCGCCGGCCCGGCTGCATCCGGGCGGCAGACAGCCATGGCTCCGCTCTACAATAGGTAGTCTTCTTCTTTGCCGGATTGCCCATGAAATCGCCCGCTGCGTGGCTGTGCTGCCTGTTGCTGACCTCGCCGGCCTGGGCTGCGGATGCGGTTGTCAGCGGCAAGGTCTACCTGGAACGCGACGGCAGGCCCGGCCGTGGTGCGACCGACCCGGGCCTGGCCGGGGTGCAGGTGTCCAACGGCGAGCGCATCGTGAAGACCGCAGCCGATGGCAGCTACAGCCTGCCCGTGCGCGAGGGCCAGACGGTGTTCGTGATCAAGCCGGATGCGTACGCGTTCCCGAAGGCGAGCGACGGGCTCCCGTCATTCTGGCGTCATTTCCAGCCCAACGGCTCGCCTGCACTGAAGTACGGTGGCATCGCCGCAACCGGCGACGCCACCCGCAACTGGGACTTCGCGCTGCAGACGGATCGTCATGACAACCGGCGTGGTTTCCAGATGCTGGTGTTCACTGATTCACAGACCGCAAGCCTCAAGGACATCGGCTACTACCAGCAGTCCATCGTGGCGCCGCTGGTCGGCCAGACCCGGGCGCGGCTTGGCACGACGCTCGGCGATATCGTCAATGATGACCTGACGCTGTATCCGGCCATCAACAAGGTCACCACGCAGCTGGGCGTGCCGTGGTTCCATGTGCCGGGCAACCACGATCTCGATTTCGATGCCGCCGTCGACGAGCATTCGCTGGACAGCTGGCGCAACGTCTACGGCCCGGACACGTACGCCGTGGAGGAGGGCGGTGCCAGCTTCGTGTTCCTCGATGATGTGGTGTACGACCCGAAGGCGAGGCCGAGCTACGTCGGTGGCCTGCGCGAGGATCAGTTCGCGTTCCTTGCCGCCTACGTCAAGGGTCTGCATCGCGACCGCCTGCTGGTGCTGGGCATGCACATTCCGCTGTTCGATGCAGCGCCGGGTCGTGAGAGCTTCCGGCACGCCGACCGGCAGCGCCTGTTCGACCTGCTCAAGGACTTCCGCAACGTGCTGGTCCTGAGCGGCCACAGCCACACCCAGCAGCATGTCTACCATGGCAAGGCCGAGGGCTGGCACGGCGAAAAACCGCTGCACGAGTACAACGTCGGTGCCAACTGCGGCGCGTTCTGGTCCGGTGTGAAGGATGCTGCCGGTGTGCCGGACAGCACCATGAGCGACGGCACGCCAAAGGGCTACGCGTTGCTGGATGTGGCTGGCAACGGCAGCTATCGCCTGCAGTATCGTGTGGCCGGCGCGCCAGCCAGCGAACAGATCGGCCTGCATGCGCCGAAGGTGCTGCGCCAGGGCGCGTATCCGGCGTGGGGCGTTTACGCCAACGTGTACATGGGTGAGGACGCGAGCGTGGTCGAGTACCGCGTGGACGGTGGGGCATGGCAGCCGATGAAGCAGGTCCGCCAGCCCGACCCGCGGCTGCTGGTGGAGAATGCGGCGGACGACCTGTCCAGCGTGCTGCGCGGTTACGATCGCTCGCCGGAGGCCACCGCTTCGCCGCATCTGTGGCGCGGCGCGCTGCCCACCCACCTGGCCGTGGGCGACCACAGGATCGACGTGCGTTCGACCCAGCCGGATGGTGCGGTATTCACCGCCACCACCCGTTATAGTCTGCAGACCGCAGAGCCCTGATCTGCAGGTGCCGCCGCGCGCTGCGTCCGGGCTGCCGCCACCCGGGCGCTGCGGACAAGGCCCTGGCAGGGCCGGCATGCCGGCGCGGCGCCGCGCTAGGCAAAGCGACCCTGATGCCTGAGAATCGGTGCGATTCAATCGATTCAAGCAGGCCAGAGTGACCATCGCAGCAGTGCCCCCGGTTTCCACCGACTCCCCCCGCGGCGGTCTTCCGCGAAGCCTGGTCGTCGCCGATGTCGGCGGTACCTTTGCCCGTCTGGCGCTGGCTGAAACGCTGCCCGGGCAGGCGCCACGGCTTGGACGTCATCGCACCTACGCGTGTGCCGATCATTCCAGCCTGGCGGCGATTCTGGCCGACTTCACCCGGAGCCTCGCACTGCCGGTGCGGTCGGCGGTGGTCGCCATCGCCGGCCTGCTCGATGGCGATGTGCTGATCAATGCCAATCTGCCGTGGACGGTGTCGTTGTCCGCCACCCGCGCACAGTCCGGTCTGGGCGATCTGCAGCTGATCAATGATTTCGAGGCGGTGGCACTGGCCATTCCCTACCTGCAGGCCGACACCCTGGTTCCATTGAACGGCGATGCCGACCCGGCGATGGCGTTCCCGGCGCTGGTGCTGGGGGCCGGTACCGGCCTGGGCGCGGCGCTGCGCTTCGCCGATGGCGGGCGTCCGGTGCTGCCCAGCGAGATCGGCCACGCTGCCCTGGGGGCCGGCAACGCGCTGGAGCTGGAGGTGCTGGGCAGGCTGCTGCAGCGGTGGCCACATGTGGACAACGAGCGTGTGCTGTCCGGCAGCGGTCTGATGAATCTGTATCCGTGCCTGTGCGAGCTGCGTGGCGTCACTCCGGTGTGGTCCAGCACCGAAGCGCTGATCGGCGCCGCACGCAGCGGCGAAGACGCACTTGCAGTGGAGACGCTGCAGGTGTTCTGCGCCTGGCTGGGCAGCCTGGCCGGCGATGCCGCCATCGCCGTGGGGGCCCGCTCGGTGTACCTGGCGGGCGGCATTTCCACCCACGTGCAGGATTTCCTTGCCGATGGCCGCTTCCGCGAGCGCTTCCTCAACAAGGGCGTGCTGGCCGACGTGCTGCGGCAGGTGCCGGTATGGCGGGTGGAACATGGCCAACTGGGCGTGCTGGGCGCCGCCGTCTGGCACGCGGCGCGGTACCCCGTACACGATTGATCGGTGCTGCCGGCATCGGGCCGGCGACACGTTGCAGACTGGGAGGCAACATGGTGGATCGCAGGCAGTTCCTGCAGGCCGGAGCGCTGGCGGCAGGCATGGCCGCCCTGCCGGGCGTACAGGCACGTGTGCAGGGCGGAGCGAAGGTGGTCTCGACCTGGGACTTCGGTGTGCCGGCCAACCAGGCGGCATGGAAGGTCCTGGCGCAGGGCGGCAGTGCCCTGGACGCAGTGGAGGCCGGCGCACGCTGGGCCGAGAGCGAGCTGTGCAATCCCACCGTGGGCCATTGCGGCAATCCGGATCGGGACGGCGTGCTGAGCCTGGACGCGAGCATCATGGACGGCGATGGCCGCTGCGGTGCGGTGGCCGCGCTGGTCGACATCCCGCACCCGGTGTCGGTGGCCCGCAAAGTGATGGAAAACAGCCCGCACGTGTTGCTGGTGGGTGAAGGGGCGCAGCAGTTCGCCGTGCAGCAGGGCTTCGAGCGCAGGCGTCTGCTGACGCCGCAGGCCGAAGCGGCCTGGCGCGAGTGGTTGAAGACCGAGAAGTACCAGCCCCAGATCAACGCCGAGCGACGTGGCCTTCCCGGCAACAGCGACAACCACGACACCATCGGCATGCTGGCGCTGGATGCCCGGGGCCATCTCGCCGGTGCCTGCACCACCAGCGGCATGGCCTGGAAACTGCACGGCCGGGTCGGCGACAGTCCGATCATCGGCGCCGGCCTGTACGTCGACAACGAGGTCGGTGCCGCCACCGCATCGGGCGTGGGCGAAGAGATGATCCGCAATGCGGCCTCGTTCCTGGTGGTCGAGCTGATGCGCCAGGGTCGAACGCCCGCCCAGGCCTGCCGTGAGGCGATCGACCGCGTGGTACGCAAGCGTCCCGAGGCAAGCAGGACCCTGCAGGTGTGCTTCCTGGCCATGAACAAGCAGGGCGAGGTGGGCGCCTATGCGCTGCATCGCGGTTTCGTCTATGCCGTCTGCGATGCGCAGCGCCAGGACGACCTGCGCGACTCACCGTCGATCTACACGAGCACACAGGCGTGAGCACGCGGCTCACCCTGGAGATCGCCAGCAACTCGCTGGCTTCGGCGTTGGCCGCGCAGGCCGGTGGTGCCGACCGCATCGAACTGTTCGACAACCTTGCCGAGGGCGGCACCACACCGTCGTTCGCCAGCATCGCCATGGCCCGCGAACGCCTGTCGATTCCGCTGTTCGTGCTGGTGCGGCCGCGGCCGGGCGATTTTCACTACGACGCCCTGGAGGCCGAGCTGATGCTGCGCGATATCGCACAGTGCCGTGCGCTGGGCTGCGATGGCGTGGTGATCGGTGCGTTGGACCGGCAGGGCGATATCGATCTGCCCCTATGCCGCGTGCTCATCCAGGCGGCGGGTCCGCTGCAGGTGACGTTCCACCGTGCCTTCGACGCCGCGCGTGACCTTCCGGCGGCGTTGGAGCAGGTGATCGCTCTGGGGTGCAGCCGTGTATTGACGTCCGGGGGACAGGCCAGCGCGGCTGCCGGTGTCGACGTGCTGGAAGGCCTGGTCGCCCGGGCGGCGGGGCGCATCAGCGTGATGGCAGGTGCCGGCCTGAACCCGGCCAACATCGCTGCGGTGGCGCGGCACAGCGGCTGCGTTGAGCTGCACGCGTCGGCCAAGAGCCGCCGGCACTCGGCCATGCAGTTCCACAACCCGGCACTGCGCGGGCTGGACCCGCACTGGGATCAGACCGATGCCGCAATCGTGGCGGGGCTGCGGCGGGCGCTGGACGGCGATCTGTCCTGATACCGGGCGAAGTCGGTTCCGCGCGGGTCTGCCGCTCGCGTGTCATCAGTTCATCTCCGGCCTGCGGCGGCCAACCTGCGCAAGCCACTGATTCATCGACTTTTCAAGCGGGGATGGCAGCGGATCCGCAGCGGCGTGTTGCGCCGCGGAATGCTCTCTCCGGTTCAGCCGTGCTTTAGTTTGGATCGATCCACAGGGGGGCGTCGGAATCGGCTTGAACCGAGTCCGGCACCTGGATCTTCCGTAGTGCCGCGCCACCACCCATCCGTGCGACCACACCCTCCGAGAGTGACCACATGGCTCAGTTCGTCCGCAATCGTCGTCACCTGCTGTCCCAGGCCCTGGTCCTGGCCCTGCTTCCGCTGGCTGCCAATGCACAGGAAGTCTCAGGTTCGTCCACCAAGGATCTCGACGCGGTCACCGTCACTGGCTCGCGCATCAAGCGTGCCAGCGTCGAAGGCCCAGCTCCCGTCAACGTGATCACCGCGCAGCAGATCCAGAAGGAAGGCTTTGTCAGCGTGTACGATGCGCTGAAGACATTGACCGAAGCCACCGGCACCGTGGAGGCGGCGTCGCAGTGGGGCTCGCACACGCCCAACGCCAGCGGCCTGAATCTGCGCGGGATGGGCCCCAACCGCTCACTGCTGCTGGTCAATGGCCGTCGCGTGGCCGACTACCCGTTGCCCTATGGCGGGGAGACCAATTTCTCCAACTACGGCAACATTCCCGCCGCTGCGGTGGAGCGCATCGAGGTCCTGACCGGCGGCGCCTCTGCGATCTACGGCTCGGATGCCATTGCAGGCGTGGTCAACGTCATCCTGAAGACCCACTACGACGGCGACGAAGTGCGCGTGCGCGGCGGCACCTCCACTGAAGGTGGTCGCGATACCTGGGATCTGTCGTGGGCGGGTGGCAGGACCGGAGACAACTGGAGCGTGACCTACGCGCTGCAGTACACCAAGCGCGATCCGCTGTTCGGCCGTAACCGGCCGCAGATGGATGATGCCGATGATGCGCCGCGCCCCTCCTGGAACATGGAACAGCGCAAGGTCGGTTTCCGTCCTACCGCCGGCCTGGCCCTGATCGACCCGGGTACCGGCCAGCGACTGGCGCCGCCGACCGGCACCTGCGAGAAGTTCGACGGCGAGTACTACACCGCCGATCGACTGGTCTACAACTACAACACCGATACGATCACCAATACCGGGCAGTTGTGTGGCATGACGGCCGACTATGCCAACTGGCTGCTGACCGGTGGTGCCGAGAATGTGTCCGGCAATCTGTATGCCACGTTCGATTTCGACAGCGACCTGCAGGGCTGGACCAACCTGGCGGTGTACCGGTCGGAGGCGATCTGGGGGACCAATCCGCCCAGCGTGACGCTCATCGATGATGACAACGGCTACTACTGGGATGCCAACCGCAACCGCGCGATCCTGGGCGTGCGCCAGTTCACGCCCAACGAAGTGGGCGGCCTGGACACCCTTCGCAACACCAACCGGGAGCTGTCCTGGGACTGGAGTGCAGGCCTGCGCGGGCGCCTGGCGGACCGCTTCGACTGGAGTGCCACCATCGGCCGTTCCTACTACCGCGTGGAAGAGCGGCAGAATGTAGTGGACGAGCAGAAGTCCTATGACTTCTTCCTCGGCCCGCGCCTGGGTACGACGGCGGATGGTGAAGCGATCTACGCACTGGACGAAGCACGCTGGTGGAACCCGCTCACGCCGGACCAGTACTGGCAGATGGGTACGGTGGCGAAGAACCGTGCGTCTTCCTGGGTCAACCAGGCGTCGGCGGACATCACCGGTGAGTTGTTCCAGGGCTGGGCGGGGCCTGTTTCGTTCGCGGCGGTGGCCGAGGTGGCGCAACAGGGATATCACCTCGCTCCCGACCCTCGCGCCGGCATCGATTTCGACCTGCAGAACGTTGATCGCGGTGGCGGCGAGCGCACGCGCTACTCGGCGGGCGTGGAGTTCAAGATTCCACTGCTGGACAGCGTGATCGCCACCGCGGCGGCACGCTATGACCGTTACGGCAGTTACAAGGCCGACGCCAATGTAGAGGCGCTGGAGATCGGCAGCCAGAAGGAGACCACCTGGAATGTCGGTCTGGAATGGCGGCCGGTGGAGTCGCTGCTGGTACGCGGTTCCTACGCCACCAGCTTCCACGCGCCTGACATGCACTACCTGCTGGGGCAGCCCAGCAGTTCCGAGGTGCAGACCTATGACCGCCTGCGTTGCATCGAAAGCGGTGCCTATCTGGTCAACAACTGTGGAGTGGGCAATACCGATGTCTGGTACACGTTCGACGTGAATCGTCGCGGTACTCCGCTGCTGCGCTCGGAAACGGGGGATTCATGGACGGTCGGATTCGTCTGGGATGTGATGTCCAATCTTTCGATCAGTGCCGACTACTGGGCCATCAAGCTGGAGGACATGATCGTCGATGTCGGCGCCGACGAGGTGCTGGCCAGCGAAGCGGGCTGCCGCACGGGACTGAACATCGACGGCACGCCGTGGGCCAATCCGGCCGGTGCGGACTACTGCGCCGGCATCCTCGCGCGCGTGAACCGCGACAGCAATGGCCGCCTGGTGTCGATCGAGCGGGGGCCGTTCAACCTGGCCAGCCGGGAGGTCCGCGGTATCGACCTGACCGCGCGTTACCGGTGGGACAGCGCGGCATGGGGAAGCTTCCAGTTCGGCGTGAACTACACCAACCAGCTGTCGACCAAGGAGCAGCGCTATGCCGCGGATCCGAATCCGCAGCGCCGTGACCGCGACCTGCGCAGCAAGCTGCGAGCGAGCCTGGCCTGGCAGCGTGGTCACTGGAACGCGAATGTGTACGCCGACCGCATCGGCTCGGTGCCGGGCGTGCGTTACCACTGGGGCACCGACCGCCTGGACAATCCCGGCGGCTGCCTGCCGTTCGCCGATGGCTACGTACCCAGCGACAGTCCTTCGCTGGACTGCCTGGAACCTGCCACGCGTCCCGACGGTTCGCCGAATCCGAATCCGAACGCCGGCCAGCGCACGGCGCGCTACTACGGCCGGGTTGGACCGTTCATCACCTGGAACGTCAATGTGGGCTATCAGGTGACTGAACGCGCCAAGGTCAATGTGTACGTCAACAACGTCTTCAACTCGGCCAGCTGGAACCACAAGGATCCCTACAAGCTGGACTACGATTTCGCGCCGACCCGGTTGCTCGGTGCGGTCGGCCGCGAGTTCGCGCTGGAATACGTGTTCACGTTCTGAGCCCGCGCCATGGATCCACCCTCGACCGGTGGATCCATGCCCCGCGGATGAACTGACCGCTGGGCCGCCGGACAGGACAGGCTGGATTTGACCTTCCCACGATGGCAAGGTTTAGCCTGTTCCGGTCCAGAAGGAACCCGGGAATCCAGTCATGAGCCTGTCGCACGCCAACACCGCCGCTTCCGTGCCTGATCCGATCAGCCTGCCCATCGAAGGCATGACCTGCGCGAGCTGCGTAGGCCGGGTCGAGGCCGCGCTGGCCAAGGTGGAGGGGGTCGGCAGCGTCTCGGTGAACCTGGCCACGGAACGTGCCGATATCCGTCCGTCGGGGCCGGTGGACCGCGCCGCCTTGATCCAGGCGGTGCACAAGGCCGGCTATGAGGTTGCGGCCACGACCGTGGAGCTGGCCGTGGAGGGCATGACCTGCGCGTCCTGCGTGGGCCGGGTCGAACGCGCACTGCTGGCCGTGCCGGGCGTGAGCGCGGCGAGCGTCAACCTGGCCACCGAGCGTGCCACCGTTCGCGGCGCAGCAGACGTGGAGGCGCTGCTGGCGGCGATCGACAGGGCGGGCTACGGCGCTCGTCTTCTCGATGGCAGCGCGCAGGCCGATGACGGCGGGGAGAAGAAGGACGCCGAGCGTGCTGAACTCAAACACGCGCTGATACTGGCCAGCGTGCTGGCCCTGCCGGTGTTCATACTGGAGATGGGATCGCATCTGATCCCGGGCATGCACCACTGGGTGATGTCGACCATCGGGTTGCAGGCCAGCTGGTATGTGCAGTTCGTGCTGACCACGCTGGTTCTCGTGATTCCCGGCCGGCGCTTCTACCAGAAGGGCATTCCGGCACTGCTGCGTTTGGCACCGGACATGAACTCGCTGGTCGCGGTGGGCACCGCGGCGGCGTTCGGCTACTCGGTGATCGCGACCTTCGCACCGCGGCTGCTGCCGCCCGGCACGGTGAACGTCTATTACGAAGCTGCGGCGGTGATCGTCGCGCTGATCCTGCTGGGCCGCTTTCTCGAGGCGCGTGCCAAGGGCCGTACGTCGGAAGCCATCAAGCGGCTGGTCAAGCTCCAGGCCAAGGTCGCCCACGTAGTACGCGATGGTCGGGTGGTCGACGTCCCGGTGGGCGAGGTGGTCAGTGACGACCTCGTGGAAATACGTCCCGGCGAACGCGTCCCGGTGGATGGCGAGGTGGTCGAGGGGCGCAGCTTCGTCGATGAGTCGATGATCAGCGGTGAGCCGGTTCCGGTTGAAAAGGCATCGGGCGCGGCCGTGGTCGGTGGTACGGTCAACCAGCAGGGAGCACTGACCGTGCGTGCCACGGCGGTAGGTGCGCAGACCGTGCTTGCGCAGATCATCCGCCTGGTTGAACAGGCACAGGGGTCGAAACTGCCGATCCAGGCCGTGGTCGACAGGGTCACGCTGTGGTTCGTGCCTGCGGTGATGCTGGCCGCGTTGGCCACCTTCGTGGCGTGGCTGCTGCTCGGGCCGTCCCCGGCGCTTACCTTCGCCCTGGTCAATGCCGTGGCCGTGCTGATCATTGCGTGCCCCTGTGCGATGGGGCTGGCAACGCCGACCTCGATCATGGTCGGCACCGGGCGGGGCGCGGAGATGGGCGTGCTGTTCCGCAAGGGCGAGGCACTGCAGTTGCTGAAGGATGCGCGGGTGGTGGCGGTGGACAAGACCGGAACCCTGACCGAGGGCCGCCCGCGATTGACCGATCTGGAGCTGAGCAACGGTTTTGCGCGAGCGGCGGTGCTGGGCGCGGTCGCGGCCGTTGAATCGCGCTCGGAGCATCCGATCGCACGCGCGATCGTGATGGCCGCCGAGGAGGAGGGCATCTCCGTGCCGGCCCTGCAGGAGTTCGAATCGGTCACCGGCATGGGGGTGCGTGCGATCGTGCAGGGAAGCCGCATTGAAGTCGGGGCCGACCGGTTCATGCGAACGCAGGGCGTTGATATCGATGGCGTTGCCGCGCTGGTGCAGCGTCTGGGAGGTGAAGGAAAGTCGCCGCTGTACGCCGCCTTCGATGGCCGGCTGGCAGCGGTGATCGCAGTGTCCGACCCGATCAGGACGAGCACGCCGGCCGCCATCACCGCACTGCATGCGCTGGGACTGAAGGTGGCGATGATCACCGGCGACAATGCGCGCACCGCACAGGCGATCGCACGCCAGCTGGGCATCGACGAGGTCGTGGCCGAAGTGCTGCCCGAAGGCAAGGTGGAGGCGGTGCGACGCCTCAAGGCTGCGCATGGTCACGTGGCCTTCGTCGGCGACGGCATCAACGATGCGCCGGCGCTGGCGGAGGCGGATGTGGGCCTGGCCATCGGCACCGGTACCGATGTGGCGGTGGAATCGGCCGATGTAGTGCTGATGTCCGGCAGTCTGCTGGGCGTGCCCAATGCCATCGCGCTGTCCAGGGCCACCCTTGGCAACATCCGGCAGAATCTGTTCTGGGCCTTCGCCTACAACACCGCTCTGATTCCGGTGGCCGCCGGCGTGCTGTATCCGGCTTTCGGCATCCTGCTGTCGCCGGTATTCGCCGCCGGTGCGATGGCACTGTCCAGCGTGTTCGTGCTGGGCAATGCACTGCGCCTGCGTCGCTTCCGGGCGCCAATGGCCGACGCCGCCAGCCACTGAAAAGGAGACTGTCTTGAACATCGGTGAGGCCGCGAAGGCATCGAGCGTTTCGGCGAAGATGATCCGCTACTACGAGCAGATCGGGCTGATTCCTGCTGCCGACCGTACGGCATCCGGCTACCGGGCCTATTCGCACGCCGACGTGCATCGACTGCGGTTCATACGCCGCGCGCGGGACCTGGGATTCTCGGTCGCCGAGATCACGGATCTGCTGGGTCTGTGGAACGATACCTCGCGCCACAGCGCCGACGTCAAGCGCCTGGCCGAGCAGCACATCGATGATCTCGAGCAGCGCATCGACCACATGCGGCAGATGGCCGATACGCTGAAGTCGCTGATCAGCTGCTGTGCGGGCGACGAGCGGCCGGAGTGTCCGATCCTGCAGCGGCTGGAGGAGGGCGAGGAAGGCGCGGAGCCAGTCGCGGCGCGGCGGCAGGCGCGCCGGAGCTGAGCCGCGGGGCGCAGGGGTCTTCGCACCTGCGCGGCGGGAGTGCTGTGGCTCCTTCAGAACGACGTGAGCATCGCCCGGAGCCGGGCGATCAGGCGGTGCGCGGCGGGAAGCCTGCGTCCTTCACAGCGGCGAAGATCTCCGCTTCGCTGGCCGTGGTCTGCACCTGCACGCGGCCTGTCGGCGGATCGGCGACCACGCGGGCCTGCGGATCAACGCTCTGGATCGCGCGGGTCACGCTGCGCGCGCATCCGCCGCAGGTCATGCCGTCAACATGGAAGTCCATCTGTAGCTCCTTCGGTTCCGGGGAATGCAGCCAGTGTGCACCTTCCAACGATGGCAGGGTCAAGTGATGCCTCCGCGGTGCCCATGAAAAACGGCAGCCACCTGTACCAGCGTGGCTGCCGTGGAGGAATGTCCCCGCGCCGGGCGGGGCGACTGCCTTAGAACTTCCAGGTCGCGCCGAAGTACAGCTGGCGGCCCGCGTAGGTATTGGAGATCAGGCGGGCCTTGGTGTCATTGCCCAGATGCACGCGCTGCTCGGACTTGGTGGCGTTGATCACCGACGCGGTCAGGGTCCACTCCGGGGTGAGGTTGTAGGCCACGTTGAGATCAAGCTGGTCGTACGGCTCGGTGTAGACCGTCATGCCGTTGTTCAGTCCGCCGACCACCTGGCCGCGACGGTTGTACGAGGCGCGGGCAAGGAACGTGTCGTTCTCGTAGAACACCGTCACGTTGGCCTGGTTCTTGGCGCTGCCGACCAGCGGCGACGAGCCGATGTTCTGCCCATCCAGCACGATCGAGGCCAGGTTGGTGTCGTTGTAGGTGTAGTTCGCCTGCACGCCGACGCCGAAATCGAAGGTGTACTGGCCGTACAGCTCCACGCCCTGCGACACACCGTCCTGGCCGTTGGCACGGGTCTCGTAGTCCTGCACGGTCACGGTTTCGCCACCGACCTGCATCTGCATGTCGCGCACGACAGGCACGGTGAAGTTGTCCACGTTCTTGCGGAACAGGCCCACGCCGGCCACCGCGCCAGGCTGGAAGTACCACTCCAGGCCGAGGTCGAACTGGGTGGCCTCGAAGGGTTCAAGCTGCTTGTTGCTGCCGTCGCCGGTCCAGCCCGGGGTCGGTGCACCGCCGGCCACGCGGCGGTCATTGACGTACTCCTCGCTGTAGTAGCGCAGGCTGCCCGGAGCGCCGATCTCGGTGTAGCCGGGGCGTGCGATGACCTTGGAGGCGGCGCCGCGCAGCAGCAGGGTATCGGTGATGTCCCAGGCGATGTTGAAGCTCGGCAGGACGTCGGTGTAGGTGCGGTTCACGCCCAGCAGCTCGAAACTCTTGCTCTGTGCCAGGTTGTAGGGCAGGCGCACGAAACCGCTCTCGCAGCTGTAGTTCGGGTAGGCCGCCGCGGCCGGGTCGGAGCACGCCATCGGTGCGCCTGCGGCGTTGTCGAGGAAGTAGTCGTCGAAACGCTCGATCGAATCGGTGGACTGCGCCAGCTGCTTGGTGCGCACCACGCGCACGCCCACGTTGCCGCGCACCCGCTCGGTGCGGAAGTTGGCCTGGAAGTAGCCCGAGTAGATCTTCTCGTTGACGTTGTAGATGAAGTCGTCCTCGACACGGTTGTGCGAACCGCCGTAGGTCTTGTTCAGGTAATCGATGTAGGCCGGATAGTTGATGCCCGGGAACACGTTGGTATTGAAGCCGCCGGGGATGTTGCTGATCGGGTTGGACAGGAAGAAGCCGGGCTGGGCGATATTGGCCGTAGGGTCGCAGCCGCTCTGGTAGCGGTTGTTGTCGTAGTCCGACGGGTCTCGGCCCTGGCACACCCAGTAGGTATTGCCGGTGTTGCGGTGCACCGTGCCGTCACGATACTTGGCACCGAACTGGATCGAGTCCAGCCAGCCGGATTCGAACAGCTTGGTGACATCGGCCTGGAAATAGTTCTGCTTGATCTCGGTCTGCTTCCAGGACGAGTCGGTCGAACCGGTGTCGATCTCGGCGATGCCGGCCATGAGCTGCTGCTGCAGGTCGGGAGCGAAGGTGCCCGACGGCGTGCCGGTCAGGTCCCAGGAGGTGCTGCTGGACGATTCCCACACGCCATTGGTCTGCCGACGCGGTTTGGCCGACATGCGGAAGTTCATCGAGGGACCGCCTTCGGACCAGGTGCGGCCGCCGGTGAACGACGCCTTCCACAGCGGGCTGATATCCCAGTCGATGCTGAGGTCGGCGGTCTGCGAGAGCGCCTTTTCGCGGCTGTAGCCGCCGGTGAGCTGCGGGGTCGGAATGGTGCAGTCATCGGGGCCCCAGCCCCCCGGCTCGAGCCCGGCCGCTTCGGCCTCGGCTTCATTGCAGTAATAGGTCTTGCCGGCCAGCTTCTCGAACTGCGCGCCGGTGACGACGGTGCCGCTGGGATCGAAGTCCAGCCCGTTGAGCATGCGGCCGCCGGCCCAGTTGCCGTCACCATTGAAGCGGGCCATGCTCCACTCCGGCACCTTCAGCATGTGCTGGGCGTAGTTGCCCTCCAGCTCGAAGCGGAAGTAGTTGGCCGTCATGGTCACGTTGTCGACCGGCTTGAACTGGAAGGTCAGCTGCCCGCCCTTGCGCTCGCGCGTTTCCTCCTTCACCGCGAAATTGACCGAGGTCGGCATGAAGAAGTCGGTGTAGTTGCGACCGTTCTGGTTGTTGAAGCCGGAGTTGCCCCACCAGTACTCGATGCCGTCCTGCAGCATGGGGTTGCCATGCACGTCGCGCGCATCGGTATCGGTGCCGTACCACTGATAGTTCTCGGTGGTGACTTCCATGGTGCGGCTGGTGCGCTTCTGCTGGGTCACGCCGACCAGCACGCCGAAACGCTCGTCCTTGCTGTGCCACGAGTACAGTGCGGAGGCCTGCGGATCGATGTCGTGACTGGTATCCGACGAGGTGCCTTCGAGGGTGACGAAGCCCGAGTTGGACTCCATGTCCAGAGGGCGCCGGGTGTGCAGGATGACCGTGCCGCCGATGCCGCCTTCATCGATGCGCGCTTCCGGCGATTTGAACAGCTCGGCGCTGGACAGCATGTTGGACGGCAGAAGGGTGTAGTTGAAAGAGCGGGTCGCCTCGTCGTTGGTCTCGGAGGTGGCGACGTAGTTGCCGTTCAACTGGGTCAGCGTAAGGTCTGCAGCGAGGCCGCGCACGCTGACCGTCTTGCCTTCGCCGCCGTCGCGGGTGATGACCACGCCCGGTACGCGCTGCAGCGCGTCGGCCACGTTCTTGTCGGGGAACTTGCCGACGTCTTCGGCCGTGATTACTTCGACCACGGCGTTGGCGTCGCGCTTCTGCTCAAGGCTCTTTTCGATGGCGTAGCGGTAGCCGGTGACCTGGACGCTGTCCAGCGTGGTGGCGTCGGGCGTGCCGGTGGTGGCCTGCTGCGCGGCGGCGCCCGCCGGCAGGACGGCGGCGGCCAATGCCAGCGCGATGGCCAGCGACAGCGCGTCCTGGCCATGCATGCGTTTTGAGTGACTCATTCCCATCTCTCCCTCTCTCCTGGATTGATCCGCTGACGTGTGACGTGGTGCGGATGACTTGAATCGATCTAATCTGTGGTGATGCCGGTGCGGTCGCTACGCAGTTGCAACTGCATCCTGTGTCTGTGCCGGCCCGTCCTGTCGCTGCTTCCCCAAACTCCCGGCCACCGCAACGTCGTCTTGGATCGATCTAAGCGATGGGCGGGCGTTTTTTAGCATGGGTTGCCCGTCGGCGCATGCTGCTGCGCAATATGGTATTGCCATGGCGGGGGCATGACGTTTTTCTGAATCGGCTGGAAACGTTTTCTCGCGCGATTCCCCGGCAGGCCGGCCAGGAGGCCGCGCGGCGGGACGTATGCTGCGGCGCAGAATGCATTGGCGCGAATCGCCATGCTCTACTTGAATCGATCTAAATTCACGGTTGCGCGGGTCTCGCGCCATTCCACGGGGAGCAGGCTGCCGGCAGGCAGCGCTCAGCGGAAGGCGTTGCAGGCTCCAGCCGTCTGCCACCGCACCATCGACCACAGGAACCCGACATGCGCCCAGTGCCGTCCGCTCCCGCTGTCCCCTCGACGCCGCGCCCGTTGACGCGATTGGCCTGGCTGCTCGCACTGGCGATGTCGCCGATGCTGCTGCAGGCCGCCCCGGCCGCACTCGAGCGCGAGGTGAACACCTTCATCGGCAGCAAGGACGATGGCAATACGTTCCCGGGCGCCTCGGCACCCTTCGGCCTGATCCAGGTCAGCCCCATCGGCAGCCACTATTCGGGGTGGCGCTACGACGACGAGAAGATCCGTGGCTTCGGCCACTCCTTCCTGTCCGGTGCCGGGTGCTGGGAGCAGGGCGGCCAGGTCTCGGTCCTGCCCGTGACCGGCAGCATCGGTCCCGGTGGCGATTTCGACACCGCCGACGCCAAGAGCTTCAACCACAAGACCTATGCCGCGTCGTACACGCATGACGGCGAAATCGGCCAGGCCGGCTACTACAAGGTGCGCCTGACCAGCTACGGTGGCATCGATGCCGAGGCGACCGCGCGCACCCGTGCCGCCGCCGAGCGCTACACCTTCAGCCAGCGAAGCGGCGATGGCCACGTGCTGGTGAATGTCGGCCAGGCGAATGAACGCCATTCGGTGATCGGCAGCGTGATCGACGTGGTCGGCGACCGCGTGGTCGAGGGCAAGCTGGTCACCAAGAGTTTCTGCGGTGGCCACCAGTACACGACGTGGTTCCGCATCGAGTTCGATCGCCCGTTCAAGGCGCATGGTACCTGGGGCGAGGCCGGTGGCCTGCCGGGGGCGCGCCACAGCATGGAAGGCGAGCAGAAGCCGAACGGTGCCTGGTTGAGCTTCGACCTGGCCAAGGGGCAGTCGGTCACGGCGGTGAGCGCGATTTCGCACGTCGATGCCGAAGGCGCGCGCACCAACCTGCGCACCGAGGGCATGCAGGGCGGAGCGCTGATGGGGTTCGACCGCATGCGCGCGCTGTCGCAGCAGGCGTGGCGCGAGGAGCTGGGCCGGGTGCGCGTGCAGGGCGGCAGTGCTGATGACCGCACGGTGTTCTACAGCGCCGCCTACCACGCGCTGCTGCAGCCGCTGACCGGCAGCGATGCCGACGGCCGCTACCGCGGCTACGACGATGGCATCCATCGCGCGGATGGCTGGACCTACTACGAGTACTTCTCGCTGTGGGATACCTACCGTGCACAGAACCAATGGCTGGCGCTGACCCGCCCCGATGTGGCGCGTGACATCGGCCGCACGCTGCTGGCGATCGACGAGCAGGGGGGCTGGCTGCCACGCTGGGGTTACGCCAACTTTGAGACGAACATCATGACCGGCGATCCGGTGACCCCGTTCATGGTCGACCTGTGGCGTTTCGGTGCGTTCAAGGGCCGTGAATCGCAGGCGTGGGATGCGCTGCGCCGCAATGCGTTCGGCACCCCGCCGTTGAATTCCCGTCATGCGGGCCGGTCGGGCAATCCGACCTATCTGGACAAGGGCTACGTGGTCTACGACCGTGCGTTCCCGTCCAAGGGCATGGACGTCGATCCGCATCACGGCGGCTCGGCCACTCTGGAATATGCACTGGCCGACTGCGCGCTTTCGCAGATGGCCGATGGCCTGGGTCACGCCCGGGATGCGGCGACGCTGCGAGAGCGCGGCCGCAACTGGCGCAAGGTGTGGGACCCGCAGGTCCGCGACGCCGAGACCGGCTTCAGCGGCTTCCCGCGGCCTCGCACCGAGGACGGGCAGTGGTACACCCCGGCCGACGGGCACTACAGCCCACGTTCCCACCACGGCTTCCATGAAGGCACCGCGTGGCAGTACCAGTGGCTGGCGCAGCAGGACATGCCGGGGCTGGTCGAGGCGATGGACGGTCGTGAGCAGGCCGGGCGCCGGCTCGATGCCTTCTTCGCGATGGATGCACTGCAGGCCGACCCGCTCAATGCCGCGCGGCGCGAATGGGTGGTCGGACCCTACAGCTACTACAACCAGTTCCGCTACAACCCGAACAACGAACCCGATCTGCACGCGCCGTGGCTCTACACCCTGATCGGCCAGCCGTGGAAGACCGCCGCGGTGGTGCGGGCCGCGCAGCAGCTGTTCACCAATGCGCCCAATGGCGTGACCGGCAACGACGATCTTGGAACGATGTCGGCGTGGTACCTGTTCAGTGCGATCGGCATGTACCCGGCAGTACCGGGCAGTGGCCAGTTCCTGCTGCATACGCCGCGCTTTGCCCGGGTCGAGGTCGACATGGGCAATGGCCGCACCCTGCGCATCAATGCCCCGGGGGCGGACGGCCGCCGCCTGCAGTACGTGCAGGGCGTGCAGGTCGATGGCCAGGTGCATGCCCCGGTCTGGCTGGACTGGGAGCGCCTGCAGCAGGGCCCGCGCCTGCACTTCGCCCTCGACGCGCAGGCGCCGACCCAGGGGTGGGGCACGGCGGTGAAGGATCTGCCGGTGTCCTGGTGCGCGGCACCTGGCAGCCAGCTGCGTTGATCGGGGCTGTGCCGTTCGCGGCGACCCAGCGAACGGCACGGCACGAGACGGCCGCGATCCATTAGGCTTGAGCCCTCAGCGGAGCCCGGGAATACGATGAACGACAACGGCAGCAGCACTTCCAGCAAACGCGCCGGCAAGGCAGTGACGGTGACCGACATCGCGCGCGCCATCGGCGTATCGCGGGCGACCGTGTCGCTGGTGCTGCGCGGCAGTCCGCTGGTCAACGTCGATACCCGGGCCAAGGTCGAGGCCGAGCTGCGGCGCCAGCGCTATGTCTACAACCGCGCAGCAGCCAACCTGCGGCGGCGCACGTCCTCGAGCATCGCACTGGTGATCAACGACCTGTCCAATCCATTCTTCGCCGAATTCGCCTCCGGCGTCGACGAGGCGCTGGGTGGGCGTGGCTACGTGACCCTGCTGGGCAGCACCGGCGAGTCGCCGGAACGCCAGCAGGCGGTGCTGTCCACGCTGATGGAACACACCCCGGCGGGGCTGATCCTGTCGCCGGCCGAAGGCAGCGATGCCACGCAGCTGCGCCAGGCACTGGGAGCCAATGCCAACGTCCTGCTGTTCAACCGTGAGCTGGACGGGGCCGATTGGGACTTCCTGACGCTGGACAACCAGCATGGGGCCTATCTGGCCACCCGCCACCTGATCGAGCGCGGCCATCGCCATATCGCCTTCTTCGGCGGCCACGCGGCGTCCAGTTCCTGCCACCAGCGCCGTGCCGGCTTCCAGCAGGCGCTGGCTGAGGCTGGACTGTCGCTGCCACCCGGCTGGATGATCGAATCGGCGCCGAACCGGCTGGAGGCGGCTGCACGCACCGACGAACTGTTCGCCGATGGCCATCGGCCGAGCGCAGCGGTCTGCTACAACGACACCGTCGCGCTGGGGCTGATGCTGGGCCTGAACTCGCGCGGCATCCGGCCGGGCGGCGATTTCGCTGTCACCGGCTTCGACGATATTTCCGAGGCTTCGGTGGCGGTGCCACCGTTGACGACGCTGACCGCCGACCCGCGCGAGCGTGGCCGGCAGGCGGCGGCACTGCTGCTGCAGCGCCTGGACGAACCGGATGCGCCGCCACGGCGCACGGTGGCTCCGGTGCAGCTGCGGATCCGCGAAAGCAGTGCCGCCCGGCCGACCTGATTTCACTGCCGTTACTCCTTCCACGCAACAACGATTCCGCGCAACGAGGCGCGTTCCGCATGCCGATCTCAGCAACGCCCCGTCCGTCGGGTTCCCCGGGCAACGCACCGGCCGTCACCAACGGCAAGGCCCTGGCCGTGGTGACCACCATCTTCTTCATGTGGGGCTTCCTGACCTGCCTCAACGACATCCTGATTCCACACCTGAAGGCGGTGTTCGAGCTGAACTACGCGCGGGCGATGCTGGTGCAGTTCACCTTCTTCGGTACGTACTTCCTGATGTCGCTGCCCGCTGGCCGCCTGGTCGCGGCTCTCGGCTACAAGAAGGGCATCGTGGCCGGCCTGCTGATTGCAGGTGTGGGCGCGCTGGGCTTCTGGCCGGCGGCCGAACTGCGGATCTACGGCGCCTTCCTGGGTGCATTGTTCGTGCTCGCCACCGGCATCACCGTGCTGCAGGTGGCGGCCAATCCCTATGTGGCGCTGCTGGGCCCGGAGCAGACCAGCTCCAGCCGGCTGACCCTGGCGCAGGCGTTGAACTCGCTGGGTACGGCGATCGCGCCGATCTTCGGCGGCATGCTGATTCTTTCCAATACGGTCAAGAGCGCCGATGAAATGGCGGCGATGCCGGCCGCCGAACAGCTGGCCTATCGTGCTGCCGAGGCGCAGGCCGTGCAGGGCCCGTATGTGGGCCTCGCGGTGGCGCTGGTGCTGCTGGCGTTGTTCGTGTTCCTGTTCCGCCTGCCGGCGCTGAGCGATGCGACCGAACAGGCCGACCAGGGGCATCACCACAGCTATCTGGATGCGCTGCGCCAGCGTCATCTGCTGCTGGGCGTGCTTGGCATCTTCTTCTATGTCGGTGCGGAAGTGTCGATCGGCAGCTTCCTGGTGAACTACCTGTCGATGCCCGACATCGGCGGATTCAGCGAGCAGGAGGCCACACACTACGTTTCCGCCTACTGGACGATGGCGATGGTCGGCCGCTTTGCCGGCTCGGCGCTGCTGGCACGCTTCTCGCCGAGCCGCCTGCTGGCGATCTTCGCACTGGTCAACGTCGGCCTGCTGGCGCTGACCATGGCCAGCGCCGGCAGTGTCGCGCTGTACTCGGTGGTGGCGATCGGCCTGTTCAACTCGATCATGTTCCCCACCATCTTCGCGCTCAGCATCGAGCGCCTGGGGCCGCTGACCAACAAGGGCTCGAGCCTGCTGATCATGGCCATCGTCGGCGGCGCCGTGGTGCCGTACCTGCAGGGCGTGCTGGCCGACCACATCGGGGTGCAGGCCAGCTTCATCCTGCCGCTGCTGTGCTACGTCTACATCATTTTCTACGGACTGGTCGGCGCACGTACGCCGGCCTCCGCAACGCAGGGAGGCTGAGTCCGGAATGGGTGCGATTGTCTGCTTCGGCGAAATTTTGATCGATCTACTGGCGCAGCCGCCGGCCAATGCGGACACGCCGCGCGCGTTCCTGCAATACGCCGGCGGGGCACCGGCCAACGTCGCGGTGGCTGCCGCGCGGCTGGGCGCGAAGACCCAGTTCGTCGGCATGCTGGGCCGCGACATGTTCGGCGACTTCCTGGCCGAAAGCCTGGCCGAGCACGGTGTCGGTACCGACTACATCGTCCGCACCGATGCCGCCAAGACCGCGCTGGCGTTCGTCGCTCTCGATGCAGAGGGGGAGCGCAGCTTCAGCTTCTACCGCCCGCCGGCGGCCGATCTGCTGTTCCGCGACAGTGATTTCCAGGCCGCCTGCTTCGACAGTGCGCAGTGCTTCCACGTCTGCTCCAACAGCCTGACCGAGGCGGCGATCGCGGACGCAACCTTCGCGGGCATGGAGCGCGCGCGCGCTGCCGGGGCTGTGGTCAGTCTCGACCTCAACCTGCGGCCGGCGCTGTGGCCGGCCGATGTCGATCCGTCGCCGCGCCTGTGGCAGGCGCTCGAACGCGCGGACCTGGTCAAGCTGTCGCGCGAAGAACTGGACTACCTGGCGGCGCCCCTGGGCGACGGCGGCGAGGACGCGGTGCTGCAGCGGCTGCTGGCGGCGCAGGCTCGCTGGGTGATCGTGACCGATGGTGCGGCCACGCTGTGCTGGTACACCCGCCAGGCGCAGGGCACGGTGACCAGCTTCCAGGTCGCGGCTGTCGATACCACCGCAGCCGGTGATGCCTTCGTGGGAGGCGTGCTGGTGGGACTGCTGGAGCGGGGTGGCGCAGGCGCGGGATTCAGCGCGTTCTGCCAGGACCCGCAGGCCATCGACGCCACGCTGCGCTTCGGTGCCGCGGTCGGCGCGCTGGCCGTTACCCGCAAGGGCGCGTTCGCCGCGATGCCCTCGCTCGACGAAGTGCAGCAGCTGCTGCAGGCACAGGACATTACCGCATGAGCACCTCGCCCGACTTCCGTTCGCCCGCGTTCCTGCGCGCGCATATCGCCGATACCCTGGCGTTCTATCATCCGCGCTGCATCGATCCGGCCGGTGGTTTCTTCCATTATTTCCGTGACGACGGCAGCGTCTACGATGCCAGCCATCGCCATCTGGTAAGCAGCACCCGTTTCGTCTTCAACTACGCGATGGCCTATCGCGAGTTCGGCAAGGCCGAGTACCGCGAGGCCGTCGAGCATGGCGTGCGCTATCTGCGTGAGGTGCACCGCAATCCGGCCACCGGTGGCTATGCCTGGACCCTGCGCGATGGCCAGGTCGAGGACGACATGAATCACTGCTATGGCGTGGCGTTCGTCCTGCTGGCCTACAGCTGCGCGTTGAAGGCCGGCATCGAGCAGGCCCGCGCGTGGATGGATGAGACCTGGCAGCTGCTGGAGGCGCGCTTCTGGGAGCCGCAGCACGGTCTGTACCGGGACGAGGCGGACGGCCAGTGGAACTTCACCGGTTACCGTGGACAGAACGCCAACATGCACATGTGCGAGGCCATGCTGGCTGCGTTCGAGGCCAGTGGCGAACAGCGCTATGTGGAACGTGCCCTGCAGCTGGCCGACAACATGACCCGTCGCCAGGCAGCCAAGGCCGGTGGCCTGGTATGGGAGCACTACGATTCCAGCTGGGAGATCGACTGGAACTACAACCTGGACGACCCCAAGCATCTGTTCCGTCCCTGGGGTTTCCAGCCGGGCCACCAGACGGAGTGGGCCAAACTGCTGCTGATCCTGGATCGGCACGTGCAGGCCGACTGGCTGGTACCCACGGCGCGTCATCTGTTCGACGTGGCCGTGGAGCGCAGCTGGGACGAGGCCCGTGGTGGCCTGTACTACGGTTTCGCGCCGCAGTCACGGCGGCAGCCGGGCATGGACGGCGCGCCGATCGGCGGCGACAGCTTCGTCTGCGACGACGACAAGTACTTCTGGGTACAGGCCGAAACCCTGGCAACCGCTGCGCTGATGGCTGCGCGCACCGGTGATGACCGCTACTGGCAGTGGTACGACCGCATCTGGGCCTATTCCTGGGAGCACTTCGTCGATCACCGCTACGGCGCCTGGTTCCGCATCCTCGATGCAGACAACCGCAAGTACAGCGATGAAAAGAGCCCCGCAGGCAAGGTGGATTACCACACCATGGGTGCCTGCTACGAAGTGCTGAACGTCGTGCGTTGAGCATGACCGGTAGCGCCGGGCCATGCCCGGCGAAGCATGATCGGTAGCGCCGGGCCATGCCCGGCGGACACAACAGGAGTCCCGCCCGTGCATCGCCCTTTCCGTGCCGTTTGCCCATTCGCCTCTCTGGCCCTGTTGTGGATTGCCACTCTCGTATTCCCGGCAGCGGCCGCTCCGTTACAGGCAAGCTGGGAGTTCCGCATGCTGCCGGGCGACGCGCAGGGCGCGGCGCATCCCGGCCTGCAGCAATGGCGCAGCGCGCAGGTGCCGGGCAGCATCCACACCGACCTGCTGGCGCATGAACTGATCCGTGATCCTTACGTCGGCGCCGCCGAGGCCGAGCTGCAGTGGATCGGCCTGGCGGCATGGGAATACCGTGCACGCTTCGATGTGGACGCCGCGACCCTGGCCAGGCCGAACGCGGAACTGCGCTTTGACGGTCTGGATACGTACGCGGAAGTCACCCTCAACGGCAGGCCGCTGCTGCGCGCCGACAACGCTCACCGCAGCTGGCGCGTGCGCGTGGACGGCCGCCTGAAGGCGACGGGCAACACGCTGCAGATCGTGTTCCGTTCGCCGATCCGCACGCTGCTGCCCGCTGTCCAGGCGATGCCGAACAGGATTGCTGGCAATTATCCTTCGCCCTACGGTGACGAGCCGAAGGATGCGATGGTCGGTAATTTCGCGCGCAAGCCGGCCTACCATTTCGGCTGGGACTGGGGTCCGCGCTATGTCACCGCCGGGGTCTGGCGTGGCATCGACCTGGAGTCCTGGGGGGAGCGCCGCCTCGGCGATGTGGCCGTACGCACCGAGATGCTGGACGCGCAGCAGGCGAAGCTTGCGGTAGTGCTGCAGGTGGAACAGGACGCTGCCGCGGGTACCGCGGCCGTCGATGTGGAGGTGTTCGATCCGGAGATGCGCAGTGTCGCGCGGGTGCAGCGGCACGTTGCAGTGGCCCCGGGAGCGAATACGGTGGAGCTGCCTGTGGCGCTTGCCCAGCCGCGCCGCTGGTGGCCGGTCGGCTACGGGGCACAGGATCGCTACGTGGTGGCGGTCCGCCTGGACAGCGGCGATAGCGAGTCGCTCGCGCGCGAGCAGCGCATCGGCCTGCGCACGGTCGAACTGCGCCGCGACAAGGACGCTGATGGCGGCCAGGGCTTCGCATTCGTCATCAACGGCGTGCCGGTCTTCGCCAAGGGTGCGAACGTGATTCCCTTCGACGCGTTCCCGGCCCATGTGGATCCCGCGCGCGTGCGCCAGGTGCTGACCGCCGCGCGCGACGCCAACATGAACATGCTGCGCAACTGGGGCGGCGGCTACTACGAAAACGATGTGTTCTTCGATATTGCCGATGAACTGGGCCTGCTGGTCTGGCAGGACTTCATGTTCGGCGGCGGCATGCAGCCCGGCTACGACCCGGCATTCCGCGCCAGCGTGGTTGCCGAAGCGCGCGACAACGTGCGCCGCCTGCGCCATCACCCCAGCATCGTGTTGTGGTGTGGCAACAACGAAGAGGAAACCGCGTGGAAGGACTGGGGCCATGGCCGCGACCTGAAGGCCGCAGATCCGGTCTTCGCCGCAAAGGTCTGGCAGGGCTATGTGGACCTGTTCGGCAATGACCTGCGTGCGGTGGTCCGTGAAGAAGGGCTGGGGGTGCCGTACTGGTCCAGTTCGCCCAGCAACGACCTCGACGAGAAGGCCAACGACTCCACCCGTGGCGACAAGCACTACTGGCAGGTGTGGGGCAATCCGGCGTTGCCGGTGCAGGCCTATCTGCGCGAGACGCCGCGCTTCATGTCCGAGTACGGCCTGCAGGCGTGGCCGGCCGTGGCTACGGTGGACCAGATCGCAACCCGCGCCGAGCAGCGGATCGACAGCCCGGTGATTCGCGCGCACCAGAAATTCATGGCGGGCGAGGGCAACAGCCGTCTGCTGCACTATATCGAGCGGGGTTACGGTACGCCGAAGGATTTCGGGGACTTCGTGTATCTCAGCCAGGTGATGCAGGCCGATGGCATCGCTCTGGCAGCGCTGCACCATCGCGCCTCACGCCCCTACACGATGGGCTCGCTCTACTGGCAGCTCAATGACGTATGGCCGGGTGCGTCCTGGTCGAGTGTGGACTACTTCGGGCGCTGGAAGGCGCTGCACTACCAGGCGCGGCGCTTCTTCGCTCCCGTTGCCGTGGCGGCGCTGCGTGACGAGGGCACGACACGCGTGCGTCTGCTCAACGATGGCGACGCCGGCGAGGCGCGCTGGCGGCTGCGGGTGATGGATGTCGACGGCAAAGTGCTACGTCGTCGCGAGCAGGCGGTGACCCTGGCGGCCGCGGGCGTGACGGCGGTCGGCGATTTCAGTGATGCCGAACTGCTGGCGGGTGCCGATCCGAAGCGCACGATTGCCGTGTTCGAGGTGCTGCAGGGAAGGAAGACGACTGCGCGTCAGGTCGTTGGATTCGTCGAAGCGAAGGATCAGGTACTGCCCCGCCAGGCGCTCAGGGCCACGCTGGACATCGAGGGGGACCACTACCGGCTGCGGCTGCAGAGCAGCGCATTCGTGCGCGCGGCATGGGTGGACTTCGGTGCCCTGGAGGTGCAACTGGAGGACAACCTGCTCGATCTGCTGCCGGGCGAGAGCCGCGACATCAGCGTGCGCGGCCCGGTGGATCTGGCCACGCTGCGCGAGGCGCTGGAGGTGCGCAGCCTCAACGATCGTTGAGGGGCGCCGTCGGCGGTACCTGGCCTGGGCCGCAGCCAACCCGGGTTGGCTGCGACCAGAAAGGGATCGTGTTACAGCTGGATCTGCTGGAAGTTCTCGACCCGCTCGTGACCGTGGGCGGCGTCGCCGACGCGCGGCATCGGGTAGTCGTCCAGACGATCCAGCAGGCGGGTCTGCAGACCGGCCTCGCGCGCGGCATCAAGCTCTTCCACCACGTCGGACAGGAACAGGATCTCGCCTGCCGGCACGCCGATGGACTGGACGATGCGGCGGTAACTGTCGGCCTCACGCTTGCCGCCGATCTCGGTGTCGAACCAGCCTGACACCAGCGGGCTGAGATCGCCCGCGTCGCTGAAACCGAAAAACAGCTTCTGCGCCGGCACCGAACCGGAGGAGTAGACGTACAGCGGCAGGCCCGAGGCATGCCATCCCTTCAGCACCGGCGCCACTTCCGGATAGAAGTGCGCGGTGTAGTCGCCACGGCGATAGCCGGCGTCCCAGATCAGGCCCTGCAGCGCCTTCAGCGCCGTGTGCTTGCGGTCCTGGTCGATCCAGCCCTGCAGGGTCTCGGCGACCAGGCTGTCCTGGCAGGCGCCGCCGATTTCGCTGGCCACCGTGTCCAGCCAGCGGCGCACGTCCGGTCGCTGGCCATGCTCGGCCACGAAGCCGGGCAGGGCCTGGCGCGCATAGGGGAACAGCACGTTCTTGACGAACGAGATGCTGCTGGTGGTGCCTTCGATGTCGGTCAGGATGACGCGGGGCTGCATGGATCAGGATGCCTGGGTCGGAACGTAACGGGGAAATTTCTGCGCGATGTCGGTGCCGGTGAAGTGGCCGACCCAGCCATCCGGCTCGGTGAAGAAGCGGATGGCCACGAAACTCGGCTCCTCGCCCATGTCGAACCAGTGCGTGGTGCCATCGGGCACGGCGATCAGGTCGTCCTTCACGCATTCGATCTCGTAGACCTTGTCACCCACGTGCAGGGTGAACAGCCCCGAGCCGGCAACGAAGAAGCGCACTTCGTCTTCCTTGTGGAAGTGCTCGTCGAGGAACTTCCTGCGCAGCTCGGCGCGGTTGGGATTGTCCGGCGCGATCGACGCCACATCCACGCTCTTGAAGCCGCGTTCGGCGACCAGGCGATCGATGTCGGCGCGGTAAGCGGCGAACACCTCGTCCTGGCTGGCGCCCGGCGCGACCGGTGCGGTGGCCTGCCAGCGCTCGAAGGTCACGCCGATCTTCTGCAGCTCGGCAGCGATGATGGCGCCGTCCTGGCTGTCCAGCAGCGGGGATTCGGGGCGGGTGTCGTCGTAGATGCGCAGTCGGCTCATGGCGGCAGCTTGAACGTCTCGGGGGGAGGACAGGGTAGCAGGGTGGCGGGCGGGCGCAGATTGCGGTTTGGAATCTGCTCAGCCACGCAGCCTGCGCAGTTCCAGTTCGCAGTGCAGCAGGAACTCGAATGCCTCAAGGTGGCGGCGCGCTTCGGCCATGTCGCGGCCCCAGGCGTACAGGCCGTGGCCATCGATCAGGTAGCCCCACAGCGTCTGGCGGTCCAGCAGATCCTCGACCTGGGCCGACAGCACGTTCATGTCCTGGGTGTTGGTGAACACCGGAACGTCGATGGCCATCTCGTGCGTGCTGTTGCCGGCAAAGGCTTTCAGCAGCTCATAGCCTTCCAGGCGGATGTGCCCCTGCGGTGCATACAGGCGCGAGGCGACGGTCTGCACCGGCGAATGCGTGTGCAGGACGCAGCCGACTTCCGGGAAACGCCGGTACAGCTGCGTGTGCAGCAGCGTCTCGGCGGACGGGCGCAGCGGACGGCCGACGGCCTGGCCATCGAAGTCCACGACCATGATGTCGTCCTCGATCAGCCGCCCCTTGTCCTTGCCGGAGACGGTGATTGCCGCATGGCGGTCGTCGAGCCGATGGGAGAAGTTGCTGCTGGTGGCCGGGGTCCAGCCGGCCTGGGCCAGTTCGCGGACGTTGTCGATCAGCAGCTGGGCGAGCTCGCTCAGGCGCGCGGTGTCGTAGGGGAGGGGGGCGGCGTTCATGCGGGCGATTTTACTGGATTCGGCCAACGGCTGAGCCCCTCGTGGCTGTCTCGCCGGGCGGGATTTCTTGCTTTGGCCGGGGGGGGGGGGGGGGGGGGGGGGGGCCGGCAAAAAAACAAAGGGGGGGGGGGGGCCGCGCGGGCGCCCCGCCCCCCCCCCCCCCCCCCCCCCC